>DATCVD010000421.1:0-3149 GCA_036567125.1 Pyrinomonadaceae bacterium
GAAGGCGGCCGCGTGGCGGCGCGTCGGCGGGCGCAGGTGGGGGCGGCGGGGGCGGTGCGAGGGCATGGCGCAGTCCTTACCGAGTCGAGCGTGTGGCTTCCGATCTGATTATCGTTTGACGACGGCCGGCGGCGGCCTGAGGTCTGGCGAGTCGGGACGTGTTCGGGGTTTGAAGGGCGAGGTCTGTCGGGGCTTTAAGGCGGGCGACAAAACCCTCCGAAATTCGGCCGCCAAGTATAACCGCAGACTTGACAGAATCAAACCGGCGAAGGGCCGTCCGGCGGCGAACGGCGAAGGCCGCGCGGCGCGGCGGCGTGACAGGAGTCGCCGGCGTGGGCTATGCTCTCGCGCCTTCAGGGAAGGCGAGTCAGGCCCGCTTCCGCGTTGTCGGGTCGTCCCGCGTGCCGTCGAGAAAGTCCCGCCGAAGAAGTTTATGATTCCAGCCTCGCGCCCGCCGCAGAAGTTTCGCCTGACGGCCTCGAACGTCGCCCGGTATTTCTCCAACCGCTGCGACCGCTACCTCCGCTGGAACACGGTGGCCGGCCCTCTGCGCGGCCGCCCCGGCATCGGCTGGAACGTGCCGAAGAAGGTGCGCGCCCACACGCGGCCCGGCGTGGCGATGCTGATGGAGGCGGGGCACCTGTTCGAGGGCGAGCACGTCGAGCAGTTTCTTGCCGAGCACGGCGAGGCGCTGCTGACGGCGGGCGTCGAGCGCGGCGAAGGCGTCTGCCGCGTGAGGCAGTTGCCGTTCGCCTCGTTCGCCGACGCGGTTCGTTCGGGCAACCTGCCGCGCTTCGTCGCGCAGCTCGAAGTCGTGTTGGACGACGCCGCGGAGGCGCGGCTGCTCTCGCGCTTCGGGCTGGACTCGGCCCGCTTCACGCTCGCGCCCGCGCGCCCCGACCTGCTCGAAGTGATCGCGGCCGACGGCGGCGCGGCGCGCCTGCGCATCTGGGACTTCAAAGCGAGCCAGCAGGCGCGCCACGATCATTACGTGCAGGTCGCCTACTACTCTTTCATCCTCGAACACGCCATCAGGGAAGCCGGCCTTGCGAACGTCGGGGTTGACGCGGAGTTCGCCGTCATCCGCTCGCGCAAAGGCGAGGAGACGTTCGAGCTGCGCCCCTACCGCTTGGCCGTGGACGACTTCCTGCGCGACCGCGCCGGCGCGCTGCTTGAGACGCCCGCCGCCGACGCGCACTTCCACGTCGCCGCACACTGCATGAGCTGCGAGTACATGGATCAGTGTCGCGCCGAGGCGGACGCGCACTTCGATCTCTCTCGCGTCGCCTACATGAGTTCCGCGTCGAAGCGCCACCTGCGCGGGCGGGGCGTCGGGACGCACCGCGAGCTGGCGACGCTTGAGGACGCTTCGCGCGCCGCGTCGCTGCAATCCTTGAGTCACGACCTTTCGCTCAACCTCCCGCGCTACGTCGAGGCGGCGCGCGCGCTCGAAGACGGCGCGCCGCGCCCGCTCGATGCGACCACTCTGCTGATGCCGCGCTACGAGGACGTGCGCGTCGTCATCGCGGCCGAGCAGGACGCGGTCACGGGCACCTGCTTCGCGCTCGGCTTCAAGACCTTCGAGGGCTGGGACGCCGGGGCGAATAAGGTCGCCGGCTCCGAGCGCGTCTTCGTCGCCCGCGAGCCGAACACCGAGGCGCACGTCCTGCTGGAGTTCCTGCGCGCGCTCAACGACCTGATGCGCCGCACGGACGCCGCCAACCGCGAGGTCTTGGCCGGGTCGGTTGACGAAGAGCCGGGCGTGCGCGCGGCGCTCGACGAGCAGGCGGCTTGCGAGGCGGCCGCGGCCGACTTCAAGCAGAAGTGCCCGCGGCTGTTGAAGACGAACCCGCGTTACGATGAGCTGCTGGCCGAGCGCGAGGCGCTGCGCGAGCGCGAGAAGCAGGCCAAAGCGGCGATCAAGAAGGCGCGCGGAGACGCGTGGTGGGGGCAGCGCAAGCGGATGCGCTCGATCCACTTCTACGTCTACGACACCATCGACCTCCACGCCCTGCGCGGCCTCGTCGAGCGCCACCTGTTTGCGGACGATCCGCCCGGCCTGCTCGCGGAGATCACGCACCTGCTCCGCCTGTTCCCGCCGCCCTCCGTCATGCAGGACGCCGAGACGTTCCGCACCGTGCCCGGCACCGTCGTCACGCAGGTCTTGCGGACGATGGTCGCGCTGCCTTGCGCCTACGTCTTCGACCTGCGCACCGTCTCCGAGTTGTACCAGCCGACGAACGCCGACGGCGGCGAGCAGGGCTACACGTTCCGCCCGCGCTACGGCTTCGGCTGGGAGTTCTCCGACCAGTTGGCCTTCGAGCGCATCCACGACGTGTGGCGCAATGAGCCGTTCCGCCCCGACCCGCGCGACGCGGCGCGCGACCTGTCGCCGGAAGACGTGCTGCGTCAGCTCGAAGAGACCCTGCGGGCCAAGCTGCGCGCGACCGACTCGGTCATCCGCCGGCTCAAACAGGACTTCGGGGGCGACCGGCTGCTGCTGCGCAAGGAGCCGTTCCTGCTCTACGGCGAGTTCGACCCGCTCAACTTCCGCACGCTCGAAGCCCTGCGCGCCTTCACCGTGCTCGAAACGTCGCTCGCCGAGCTGGCCGTTAAGGGCCTGCACTCGCTGCCCGTCGAGGATCGCGCCTCGAAGTTCGTCTGCGTGCGCGGCCTGCGCTTCGTGCCCGGAAGCGAGCAGGAGGACGGCTCGCTCTGGTTCACGTTCGACGCGTCTTGCAAGGACGCGAAGTTCGACGCGGGCGACTTCAACCTCGTCGTCACGCCGGAGGCGCGGGCGGACGTGCTGCTCAGCGGCGTCGACGGCAAACTGTTCGAGAGCAACCAGTGGCGGGCCGCGCCCTTCAAGGTGACGCTCGTCGAGTACGACACCCGATCCGATCCGCCGCGCGTGCGCCTGCTGCCCGACAGCCCCGAAAAGTTCCGCGAGCAGGTCGATCTCGCCGAGCCGCTCGCGCTCGATCAGTTGTTCACGGACTTCACGCTGCACCGCGTCCTCGCCGTGCTCCGCGAGTTGCAGGAGAACCCGGACGCCGCGCGGCACGTCCACGACCTGCTCGGCGACGGCCGCGTCGCCGGCTGGCGGCCGGTGGTGGAGGACGCGGCCGGCGCGGAAAAGATTTTCCGCG
>DATCVD010000422.1:0-3882 GCA_036567125.1 Pyrinomonadaceae bacterium
GACGCGGGCGGGCGCGTCGCGCCCTCGCGCGAGCCGCCCGCGCACCCCGACGCCGCGACGACGAGTGAGGCCGCGCAGCAGAGTGTGAGCAGTTCGGTTCTCATCAATTTTAGCTGTTAGCTGTTAGCTGTTAGCCGTTAGCAAAACCAAAAGCGAAAGCGCGGCGAAGGCTGCGAGCTGCCGCCTCATTCCGGCCAACAGCTAACAGCTAATCGCTAACAGCTCATTCTCACCCGCCCGCGATGTAGGGCCGCGACTGGACGATGTAAATCTGGCCGCCGCGGAAGACCCACTCGATGTCCTGCTCGCGGTTGCCGAACAGCCGCTTGATCTGCGCCGCCGTGCGCGCGAGCCGCCGCACCGCCTCGTCGCGGAGCACGACGCGCTCGCCCGTGATCGGCACTTCCTTGACGCCGCCGCGCTCGTCGAATTTCAGCAGGCTCTCCTCGTCCGAGCGCGTCAGCACGCGCACGGCCTGCGAGCGCGGGCTGTAGATGATCTGCTCGGCGACGCGGCGGCCCTCGACGACCTTGATGCCGAGGCCCCGCTTGGCGCTGATGTAGATGGCCTCGCGGTTGTCGCGGTCGAACGGGTCGGCCGTGATCAGCACGCCCGCGCTGTCGGCGTCGATGCCCTCCTGAATCAGCACGGCCGGGTAGACTTTCGCGTGGTCGATGCCGGCGCGCTCGCGCGCCTCGTAAGCCTCGAAGTTCCAGATCGAAGACCAGACGTTTTTGATCGCCTCGACGAGCGCATCGTCCTCTTTCACGTTCGGGACGGTGTTGTAGAGGCCCGCGCCGTTGAAGTTCGGCAAGTCTTCCGTGTTGGTGGAGCTGCGGACGAACAGCCCCTTGCCCCGGAACTGCGCGTGGACGCGGGCGAGGATCAGGCGGCGGAGCGCGGCGTTGAATTTCCCCGCCTGAATCCGCTCGCGCATCCCCTTGAGCCGCTCGCGGCGGTAGGCCGGATCGTGGACGAACTTGTGCTCTTCGAGCATCTCGTAGATCGGCTCTTCGAGGCCGTTCTCCTTGACGAACTGATCGTAGTAGAAGAACGGGACGGTGAAGCCCTCGGGCACGACCACGCCGGGCAGCCGCGCGTTCATCACGTGGCCGAGGTTGGCCGACTTCGCGCCGTAGGCCGTGACCGAGGTGCTGCGCTGCTCGCGCAGGGAGGCGAGCCGGCGGACGGAGAGATCGAAGCGCGGCGTCATCAGCGTGCGCAGCTCGCGCACGCGCCGCTGGTGCTCGTCGAGCGCGCTCTTGTCGGCGCGCTTGATCGTGAACTCGCCCGGCTTCGTCTCGAACGTCACCCACCAGCCGTCGTACTGCTTGAAGACCTCGTGCGCGTTCTTGACGTAGGCGTTCGGCACGTTCCACGACTTGGCGAGCAGGTTGATGTGGGAGAGCGGCGTCGAGGGCCGGCTCGTGATGATGCCAGCGACGGGCGGCAGGTGCAGCGGGACTTCGTCGAGGACGAGGATTTCGTTGTAGCCGATCTCGACGTGCTCGTCCAGCTTCGTGATGACGTGGATGCGCCCGACGCCGCGCGCGACGTTCAATGCCTGATACTCCTGCTCGCGCGTGATGTCGGCTTGCAGGACGCGCTCCAAGCCTTCGATTGACGCGGACGCCTCGTCCTGCCGGTTCGAGTTCGGCTTGTAGGCTACGGGTTCGAAGAACGACTGTTTGATCAGTTCGGCCGCGAGCTTGATCTGGTCGGCGGGGATCAGATCGCCCTCCCAGAACTCGAACGTCCAGCGGCGCACGGGCGTCTGGTAGGCGAGCGTGCCGAGGATGAAGCGGCGGTTCGGCTTGAGGTAGTTGTTGTCGAAGAATTCCTGCCCGCGTTCGAGCGAGAGGTACGTGCCGTTGACGAACTCCTTGTGGAAGCGGTAGCGGCGTGAGTTGACGTAGTAAATCTTGTTCCCGTCCCTGCGGTCGATGACGAACATGACGTGCGGGAGCGGGTAGCCGGTGTCGGTGTTAACGCGCGCGAGACGGTCGAACTCGGCGCGCGACGCGAGCGAGTGGCGCGAACGCTCCTCGGCGTCGTTCGCGCCGGCCGACACGGCGGCCAGCGCGGCTAACAAACAGGCGCAGAGCAGAGAGACCGTGGTGCGCAGCGAAACTTTCAGATGCCTCAACGCCGTCACCTCCCTTTCAGCAGTTCGCGGCTTTCGCGTCCGAGCAATTCTACCAGATCGTCGACGTGGCGGCGCTCGGTCAAGAAGCTGTTGACGTTGGCGCGCAGGGCGCGGCGTCCGCCGAGCACGGTCGTGGAAATCCAAGCCTCGCCGCTGCGCTCGACGCGCTGCTGCAAGGCGCGCTGCAAGTCGTCGAGTTCGCCCGCCCCCCGGACGGCGGGCGGCGAGAAGCGGAAGTTGCAGACGGCCGTCTCGACGCGGCCGACCGTCTCGAAGTGTTCGAGTTCGCCGACGCGCGCGGCGAGGTGTTCGGTCAACTCGATCTGCCGCTCGATGATCTCGGCGTAGCCGCGCGTGCCGAGCGTCTTGAGCGCGGCCCAGACCTTGAAGGCGTTGAAGCGGCGCGTGCCGAGCTGGCCGTAGCGGAAGAAGTCGAAGGGCACGTCCGCGCCGCCGCGCTCCTCGCTCAGGTATTCGGGCGTGATGTCGAAGGCGTCGCGCAGGGCGCGGCCGCCCGCGCGCACGAGCGTCGCGCCCGCGGCGAAGGGCACGAACATCCACTTGTGCGGATCAATCGTGATCGAATCCGCGCGCTCGATGCCGCGCAGCCGGTGGCGGTACTTCTCGGACATCGCCAGCGCGCCGCCGTAGGCCGCGTCGACGTGGAACCAAACGTCGAACTCGGCCGAAACGTCGGCCAACTCGTCGAGCGGATCGATCACGCCGGACGAGGTCGCGCCGGCCGCGCCCGCGACGCAGACGGGGACGTTGCCCGCCGCCGCGTCGCGCTCGATCTCGCGGCGGAGCAGATCGGTGCGGATGCGGAAGTGTTCGTCCGTCCCGATCTTGCGGAGGTTGCGTCGGCCGAGGCCGAGGATGTCAACGCTCTTCTCGAATGAGTAGTGACACTGCTCCGAGGCATAGACGACGAAGTCGCCGACGGGCCGCGACGAATCGCGCTCGCCCGAGCCGTCGTCAGGTTGGCGCGCGCCGGCCTTCGATCCGTGCATGTCGTCGCCGCCCCGCCTGCGCGCGCGCCGCAAGCCTTCGTCGCGGGCGGCGTCGGCCGCGCGGTCGCGGGCGCACTTCAAGGCGACGAGGTTGGCCTCCGAGCCGCCGCTCGTCATCGTGCCGAAACTCGTGGGCGGGTAGCCGACGATCTCGCAGAGCCAGCGGAGCACCCGCGCCTCGACGACGCTCGCCGCGGGCGAGTTGCGCCACGCCGCGCCGTTCTGGTTGAGGGCCGAGGCGAGCGCGTCGGCCCAGACGGCGACGGGCAGCGGCGTCGGGTTAAACAGCCCGTAGTAGCGCGGGCTGGGGATATGCATCGCGTGCGGCACGATCTCGCTGGCGAAGCGCCGGAAGACTTCGAGCGCCTCGCCACCGTCGCGCGGCAGCGGCTCGTCGAACAGTTTCTCCAACTCGGCGGGCGTCGCCTCGGAGCAGACGCGGCGCGCGTCGAGCGTGCGCGCGTAAGCGGAGACGATCTCGGCGGCGGCGCGGCCGAGCCGCTCGTGCTCGGAGACGAACCCGTCGGCGGGCGACTCGCCTTCGCGCCCGGCCTGCTGCTGTGCTTCGGCTTCCATCTTCGGCTAAGCTAACTCAGGAGGGCGGCCATTTCCAGTCGGCGCGGGGTGAGGATGACGACGGGCGGGCGGCGGGAGTTCATCGACGCGCTCGGCGCGCACGCCGCCGGGTTCGGCGCGCGGCTCGACGAGGCGGCGCGCGAAAGGCTC
>DATCVD010000423.1:0-3903 GCA_036567125.1 Pyrinomonadaceae bacterium
GCCCGGTCGCGCCCAGCGTCTCGCCCGCGAGCAGGCTCGCGTTGAAGATGCGCGTCGCGCGGCGCGGGACGTAGCCGAAGCAGACCTCGTCGCCGGCCCCCTCGCGCGGCAGGTCTGTGAGGATGAAGCGGCAAGCCGAGCGCGCGACTTCGAGGTGCGCCGGCTCGTTCAGAGTTTGCGCGGCTTCGAGGAAGGCGCGCGCGGCGAAGGCGGTCGGCACGACCGTCGGCGTGCCGCGCGGCGCGAAGAAGGCGCGGCCCTGCCAGTCGAAGTTGTAGCCCCACGCCGCGCCGCCGCTCTGCGTCTCCACGCGCGAGTGGCGCAGGTCGTCGAGCAGCGAGCGCGCCTCCGCCTCCGCGAGCGCGGCGAGCGCGGCGTCGCTACGCGCGCGCGCGGCGCGCAGGCGCGAGAGCCACGCGAGCGCGAACAGCGCCGTGCCCTTCGCGTTCCTCCCGGCGGGCACGAGCGCGAGCGGGCGGAGGTTCAGGGGCGAACGCTTGAACAGTTGCGTCCACGCGATGCGGGCGAGGCGGGAATGGCGCAGCGGCGTCGCCCGGAAGACGCGGCTGTTGAGCGCGTCGAACGGATCGCTGCCCGCGTAGTCGCGGGCGCGACACCACGCGGCCAGCCCGTCGAATGCCTGCTCGAACTCGATCATGGATAGCCGTTAGCCGTGAGCTATTAATAGCCGTTAGCTGTTAGCTGTTAGCTGTTAGCCAGAAGAAGGAAGGGCTTTCGGCTCCCGCCCGCGCGCGGTTCCGGTCTGGCTAACAGCTAACGGCTAACCGCTAACAGCTACCCCCTGACCTCTTACCTCTGATCGCCCATCCGGCGCGGCGTCTCGACGAAGCTCTCGTGCCACAGCTCGAAGACGAGGAGCGTCCAGAGCAGCTTGTGGTGGTTGGCCCGGCCGCGCTCGTGCTCGTCTTGCAGGCGCGCGACGTAGTCGGGGTTAAAAAGTCCGTGGCGGGCGAGGCGCGCGGGCGAGAGCAGCTCGCGCGCGTGCCCGCGCAGCCGCCCTTTGAGCCACTCGGCGACGGGCACGCCGAAGCCCTTCTTGCCGCGCCGCGTGACGAACCGCGGGAGGAGATCGCGCACCGCGCGCTTGAGGATGTACTTCGACGTGCGGCCGCGCAGCTTGTAGCTGAGCGGGAGCGACGCGGCGAACTCGGCCACGCGGCGGTCGAGGAACGGCGCGCGCACTTCGAGCGAGACGGCCATGCTCGTCCGATCGACTTTGGCGAGGATGTCTTCGGCCAGATAGAGCCGCGTGTCGAGGTACTGCATCCGCTCGACCGCGTCGTCCGCGTCGCACGCCGCGAACAACTCGCGCGCCGCGTCGTACACGTCGCCGCCGCCCGCGCCGCGCGCCGCGTCGCTCAGCAGGAGCGACTGCTCGGCCGGCGCGAACGAGCCGAACCAGACGTGGTGGCGCGCCACCTCGTCCGTCGAGCGCATCCCCTCGACGAAGCGGCGGGCCTTGAAGTCGAACGACTGATTCTTAGTCTTCACGGGGAGGCCGCGCACCACGGGTTCGATGACGCGCCGGCGCACCGCTTCGGGCACGCGGTCGTAGAGGCGCGCGTGCCCGTGCGCCTGATACATCGGGTAGCCGGCGAACAGCTCGTCGCCGCCGTCGCCGCCCAGAGCGACCGTCACGTGCTGGCGCGTGAAGCGCGAGAGCAGATAGGTCGGCACGACCGACGGGTCGCTGAGCGGCTCGTCGAGCCACGAGCCGATGTCGCAGACGAGGTCGGCCGCGACGTTGGCGCTGAGTCGCTCCTCGTGGTGATCGGTTCCGAGGAAGTCCGAGACGCCGCGCGCGTAGGACGACTCGTCGAAAGATTTTTCGGCGAAGGAGACCGAGAAGGTCTTGACGGTCGCGGCCGAAGCCCTGACGGCCATCGCCGTGACGGCCGACGAATCGACGCCGCCGGAGAGCAGCACGCCGAGCGGCACGTCCGACACCAGCCGCATCCTGACCGAGTCGGCCAGCAGCCCGCGCAGCTGCTCGGCCGCCTCGTCCGCGGTCGGCGCGCGTTCCGGCTTGCGGTAGCTCAAGCGCCAGTAGGGCCACACCCGCGTCGCGCCGTCTTCGAGCGTGAGCGCGTGCGCGGCCGGGAGTTTCTGGATGCCCTCGTAGATCGAGAGCGGCGCGGGGACGTAGTCGAAGGCGAGGTACTGGCGCAGGGCTTCGAGGTTGATGCGCGTCTCGACCGAGGGGTGCGCGAGCAGCACCTTCGGCTCGGAGGCGAAGAGCAGGCGGTCGCCGAAGACGCCCCAGTAGAGCGGCTTCTCGCCGAACGGATCGCGCGCCAGAAACAGGCGGCGCGCCCGCGCGTCCCACAGCGCGAAGGCGAACATCCCGTTCAGGCGTTCGAGCATCGCCGTCCCGTACTCTTCGTACAGGTGCGGCAGGACTTCCGTGTCCGACGCGGTGCGGAACGCGTGGCCGCGCGCCTCCAGTTCCGCGCGCAGCTCGCGGTAGTTGTAAATCTCGCCGTTCAGGACGACGCTGACCGAGCCGTCTTCGTTACTGACCGGCTGCTTGCCCGTCTGGAGGTCTATGATCGCGAGCCGGCGCATCCCGAGCGCGACGCCCTCGGCCATCATCACGCCCTCGGAGTCAGGCCCGCGGTGCGCCATCCGCCCGCACATCGAGCGCAAAAGCTCCTCCGCGCCGTCGGCGTTCGCGGCGCGCGCGTCCATGTAGGCCCAGCCGGTTATTCCGCACATAGGTGAAACAGGACTGACGACTGGGGACTACCGAGTGAAGACCAGTTCTCAACTCAGTCCCCGGCCCCCCGCCCTACTTTTCTTCGAAGCCGATGCGCTCGCGCACGGCGTAGATCGGCTTCGCCTGCGACTCGTGGTAAGTCCTGACCTGCATCTCGGCGAGCAGGCCCATCAGGAAGAACTGGACGCCGACGGCGAACATGACGATGGCGAGGACGGGCAGCGGCGTCAGGATGAACGAGACCCCCTCGACGTACTTCAGGAAGAGCGCCCACAGGCCCGCCAGAAACGAGACGAAGAAGGCGATCAGGCCGAACGAGCCGAAGACGTAGATCGGCTTCGTCTGGTAGGAGGCCATGAACTTGATCGTGACGAGGTCGTAGACGACCTTCAGCGTGCGCGACAGGCCGTACTTCGACTTGCCCATCGTCCGCGCGTGGTGCTCGACCGGGATCTCGGTCACGCGCGCGCCGGCCCAGCTCGCGTAGATCGGGATGAAGCGGTGCATCTCGCCGTAGAGCTTCACGTCCTTGAGCACGTCGCGGCGGTAGGCTTTGAGCGAGCAGCCGTAGTCGTGCAGCGGCACGCCGCCGATCCACGAGATGATGCGGTTGGCGATCATCGACGGGAACTTGCGCGTGACGGCCTTGTCCTGCCGGTTCTTGCGCCAGCCCGAGACCACGTCGAAGCCCTCGTCGAGCTTGGCGAGGAGGCGGCGGATGTCGGCCGGGTCGTTCTGCAAGTCCGCGTCCATCGGGACGAGCACGCGGCCGCGCGCGGCGTCGATGCCGGCGCTCATCGCGGCCGTCTGCCCGTAGTTGCGGCGCAGGCTGATGACGCGCACGCGCCCGTCCCCCGCGGCGATCTCGCGCAAGACGGCGAGGCTCGCGTCCGAAGAGCCGTCGTCCACGTAGATGACCTCGGCCGAAAGCCCGAGTTCGGTGAGCGCGGCGCGCATCTTCGCGTGCAGCGGCCGCAGGTTCGGCTCCTCGTTGAAGACCGGCAGGAAGACGGAGATGTCCGGCCGCGCGCCGCCGCCGTCCGCCTTCAGCGCGCCCGCGACGGGCCGCTTTAAAGTGTCTTCTTCCTCGAAAACTCTCATCACTCTTCTCCGCGCGCGGCGACGCCCGAGACCTGCGCGGTAGCGCCGGGCGCGACCGCCGGGCC
>DATCVD010000424.1:0-12505 GCA_036567125.1 Pyrinomonadaceae bacterium
CGGCGAGCAGCGGCAGCAGTTCGGAGAGCGCGTCGCGCAAACGCTGGGCCTGCTCGCGCGTGAGCAGCAGCGTCGGCGCGCGCTCGCCGTGCCCTTCGAGCGCGACGGCCAGCAGGTCTCCGGCGAAAACCGACAGGCGCAACGACCCGTCGCCCTCGCGCCGCCCGGTCGCCACCCGTACCTCACGATCAAGCTCCGCCATCGGTCGTCTGGCCCCCTTGTTGCAATAAACTTACCCTCGCGGGAGTCGGTTTTGCCGCAGAGGATAGCACTAAACGCGCGCGCTTTGTGCTAATCTTCGCCCGGTCGGCGCGGGCGACTTCGCCCATCGGTCGAAAGGGCCGCGCGCCGCGACTACTTGCCCCGGCCGCGCGCCCGTCTCGCGCGCGACGACTGCTGAGATGCGAAGACGCGAAGGCGACGGCTGCCCGGTGGCGGGCGCGCTGCAACTGATCGGCGACAAGTGGACGCTGCTCGTCGTGCGCGATCTGGCGCGCGGCCCGCGCCGCACCACGCAGCTCATCGAAGCCCTGCACCCGATCAGCAGCCGCACGCTCGTCGCGCGCCTGCGCGACATGGAGCGCGACCGCTTCGTCGAGCGGCGCGAGTTTTCTGACAGCCACCCGCACGTCGAGTACTCGCTCACCGAGCGCGGCCGCCTCCTGCTCCCCGTCATCGACGCGCTCCGCCAACTCGGCCTCTCGCTCGGCTGCAACGACTGCGACGACCGCCGCGCCCGCCTCGGCGACTACTGCGAAGCCTGCCCCCGCGACGACGACCGCGACGCGCACGCGCGCCCCCCGCGCCGCGACCGCGACGACTCAATCGTGCTGCTCTGATCCCCGCCCGCCTGAACTCCGTTCGCTCGTAAAAAATCGAGCGCCGCGACTGATCGGCACAGTCGCGGCGCTTCGCCTTCCGTCTAAAAATCCTCGGGCGCTCGCGTCAGTCGCCCGCGGGCGCGGACTCGGCCTCCGCGACGTTCGAGACGACCTCGCCGTCGGGCATGATGATCGACTGCTGATCCTCCGTGACGCGCTCGCCCTCGATGGTGATGGCCTCGCCCGTGGCGACGGGGACGGGCAGGTTGTCTAAGAATCTTTCGGCGTCGATGGCCGCCATGCAGCCCGTGCCGGCGGCCGTGATCGCTTGGCGGTAGAAACTGTCCTGCGCGTCGCCGCAGGCGAAGACGCCGGGGACGTTGGTCGCCATCGAGCGGCCGGCCGTCTTGATGTAGCCGATCTCGTCCATCTCCAGCCAGTCGCGGAACATCTTCGTGTTCGGCTCGTGGCCGATGGCGACGAAGACGCCCTCGCACTCGAACTCGGACTCCTCGCCCGTCTGGTTGTTGAAAATCTTGATGCCCGTCACGCCCGTCTCCGGCGAGCCGATGATCTCGCGGACTTCCGTGTTCCAGACGAAGTCGATCTTGTCGTTCTTCATCGCCTTGTCCTGCATGATCTTCGAGGCGCGCAGGTGGTCGCGGCGGTGGATGAGCGTGACGCGCGAGGCGTAGCGCGTCAGGAACGTCGCCTCCTCCATCGCCGTGTCGCCGCCGCCGACGACGACGATCCGCTTGCCCTTGAAGAAGAAGCCGTCGCAGGTGGCGCAGGCCGAAACGCCGAGGCCGCCGAGGCCGTGCGGCGCGGGCGCTTCGCCCGGAATGCCCAACCACTTGGCCGACGCGCCCGAAGCGATGATCAGCGTCTCGGCCCGCACCTCGTGCTCCGACGTGAACAGCTTGAAGGGCCTCTCGGAGAGATCGACGCGGTCGATCCAAGCCGTCAGAAATTCCGTGCCGAAGCGCTCGGCCTGCTTGCGGAACTGATCCATCAGCTCCGGCCCCTGAATGCCTTCGGCGAAGCCGGGGTAGTTCTCCACCTCGGTCGTGATGGTCAGTTGGCCGCCGGGCTGCGGGCCTTCGATGACGAGCGGACTCATGTCGGCGCGCGCCGCGTAGATGGCGGCCGTCAGGCCCGCCGGGCCGGAGCCGACGATGACCACTTCCCTGTGCAGTATGTTCTGGGGCATGACTCTGGGTTAGCTCTCCTCGGCGCGGGGCGCGGCCGGCCGGGTCGGTGCCGCATCAAGGCCCTGCGTGTGGCGTTTTCGCTGGCGCGTGTAGTATAACTCTGTGCGCTCGGAGTAGTCGAACCAGCCCGGTGAGACGGTGCGCGCGAGAGGGGAGGCCGCGGAGATTCAGTTTGCCGCCCCGCTCGCGCCCGCCCCGAAACCCGACTTGGAATCACCCGAAAAGCAGACGAACCCGCGCCGGATCGAGGCGGTGGCCGTGCTCGGCGCGGGCACGATGGGCCACGGCATCGCGCAGGTGGCGGCGCTGGCCGGCTACCGCGTCATCCTGCGCGACGTTGACCGCGAGGCGCTCGCGCGCGCCGTCCGCTCAATCGAAACGAACCTCGACAAGGGCATCCAGCGCGGCAAGGTGACGGACGACGAGCGCGACGCGGCGCTCCAGCGCCTGCGCTGCACGACCTCGCTCGAAGAGGCCGCCCGCGCCGACCTCTTCGTCGAGGCCGCGCCCGAGCGGATGGGGCTGAAGCAGTCGATCCTGCGCGAGGTCGAAGGCGCTGCCCGTCACGATTTCATCTTCGCCACGAACACCTCGTCGCTCTCGATCACGGAAATCGCCTCGGCGTCGCGCGCGCCGGAGCGGGTCGTCGGGATGCACTTCTTCAACCCCGTCCACATCATGCGGCTCGTCGAGGTCGTCGTCGGCGAAAAGACTTCGGACGAGACGGCCGAGGCCGTCCGCGCCGTCGCGCGCAGGCTTCGGAAAGAGCCGATCACGGTCAAAGACGTGCCGGGCTTCGCGTCGTCGCGGCTCGGCGTCGCGCTCGGACTCGAAGCGATGCGGATGCTGGAGCAGGGCGTGGCGAGCGCGAAAGATATAGATACGGCGATGGAACTCGGCTACAATCACCCCATGGGGCCGCTGCGGTTGACCGACTTGGTCGGCCTCGACGTGCGCCTCTCCATCGCCGAGTACCTGCACGCGGCGCTCGGCTCCGAGAGCTTTCGCCCGCCCGAAATCCTGCGGCGCATGGTCGCCGAGGGCCGCCTCGGCCGCAAGTCGGGCCGAGGGTTTTACGAGTGGGACGACTAGGAGCTAATAGCCGTTAGCTATTAGCTGTTAGCCAGAAGCCGGAAGGCTAAGTGACAGAGCGCGCTGGGTGGTTTTGCTAACAGCTAATAGCTAACGGCTAACAGCTTCCTTATGACCAGCCCCCCGAACAACGAAGAGAGGCGCTTCGCGCTGCGGATGGCGCTGCGGCTGCCCGTCGTCGTCTCCGGCCGCGCGGAGGACGGCGCGGCGTGGAGCGAGCCGACCGAGACGGACGACATCTCGACCTCCGGCGCGCTCTTCCACCTCAACCAGAAGGTCTCGCGCGGCGAGCAGCTTTACCTGCGCGCGCACCGGCCCGACGGGTCGCCCGTCGAGGTGACGGCGCGCGTCGTCCGCACGGCCTCGGCCATCTACGGCACGGCCCGCGTCGGCGTCGCGGTGCTTGAGCCGGCCGAGAACTGGTACAGGCTCTTCGTCTCGTGGGTCGCCGACGAGCACGCCGCCGGCACGGCCGACGGGGAGCAGACGAATCAGTAGCCCTCAAGACGGAATCCGGAAGTCAGAAGTCAGGAGTCAGAATGAGGACGCGACCTGTCTTTATTCTGACTCCTGAATTCTGTATCCTGTCTCCCAAACTCTTAAACCCTTCGGAGCGACACCGGCAATGGCATCTTACGAAACCCTCTTACTGGAAAAGCGCGGCCGCGTCGCGCTGCTCACCATCAACCGGCCCGACAAGCTGAACGCTTTGAACATCAAGACGCGGGCCGAGGGCGCCGAGGCGCTCGAAGAGTTGAGAGACGACGCGGAGGTGCGCGTCGTCGTCATCACGGGCGCGGGCGACAAGTCGTTCGTCGCGGGCGCGGACATCGGCGAGTTCTCGGGGCGCACCGCGATCACGCAGCGCGACGTGATGACCGGCCGCTCCCTGTTCACCGCCGTGGACGCCTTCCCCAAGCCCGTCATCGCCATGATCAACGGCTTCTGCCTCGGCGGCGGCTGCGAGCTGGCGATGTCGTGCGACCTGCGCGTCGCCAGCGAGAAGGCGCGCTTCGGCCAACCCGAAATCAACCTCGGCATCATCCCCGGCGGCGGCGGCACGCAACGACTCACGAACCTCGTCGGCGAGTCGAAGGCGATGGAGTTGATCCTGACGGGCGAGATGATCGACGCGCAGACCGCGCTCGCGCTCGGCCTCGTCAACCGCGTCGTCCCGCACGAAGAACTCGAAGCGAAGACGATGGAGCTGGCGAACCTGATCGCCGCGAAGAGCCCCGTCGCGCTCCGCATGGCGAAGGAGGCGGTCAAGACGGCCGCGCGCTCCACGCTCGACGAGGGCTTGCGCCGCGAGATCGACCTGTTCGCCCTCTGCTTCTCAAGCCGCGACAAGGACGAGGGCGTCAGCGCCTTCCTCGAAAAGCGCAAGCCCGAATTCACCGGCGACTGAGCCGCGCGGAAACGCGCGCGAGCGCCCACCCCGCGCCCCGCAGCCGCGCTTGACCTCCTTTCGCGCGCTACGCTAATCTTTCCTCCTTCGCCCCGCCGGGGCCGAAGTTGACAATCGGGGCCGTAGCTCAGCTGGGAGAGCGCTGCAATGGCATTGCAGAGGTCAGCGGTTCGATCCCGCTCGGCTCCATTCTTTTTCCTCACGTGCTTTCCGAACAACAACGTAAGGCCGAGACCGCCCGCGTCAAGGTCGAGGCGCGCGCCTTGGAGTTGGGCGTCGTCTACAACCGCCCTTCCGTAGAAGGCTTGCGCTACGACTGCATCCTCGACATCGAGGGCAAGCTTTACCGCGCTCAGATCAAATACTGCGACTGCAAGTCCGTCACCGCGGCGGGGGCGCTTCAACTGAGATTAAGATCGCAGGCGGGGCAAGGCGCGGCGCGGTGCTACACGGCGGACGAGGTGGACGTGTTGCTGGTGTACCTGCCGTGCGTGGACAGGATTTGCTTCTTCCCGCAGGAGGTGTTCTGCGGGAAGTCGGGGCTGAGCATTCGGCTTGAGCCGGCGCGTAACGGGCAGTCGAAGGGCTGCGTGCCGGCGGAAAAGTTTTTCTGGTAGCAGCCTTCGGACTTCGGTGTCGCCCGCCCGGCGGCCCGCCCGTGTGGCCTCGGCGAAGCGCGTTAGCCGCGCCGCCGCCCCGAGGGACGCCTGAGCGCGGCCAGCGCGGCGACGAGCAGGAAGAGGCACACGCCCCACGACCAGAGGCTCGCCCGCTCCTGCCGCACCGCCGCGTAGATGCCGACCGCGAGCGACGCGACCGCTAAAGTCCAGCCCAAGATCAAACGCACAGGCATCAGCTACTCCCTTTCGATGCCGCGCCCCGTTTCCCGAAGCCCCGCCGAGGGGCGAAATCCCCCGCCTTAAACTTCCCCGCCCCAGTCGGCCCCGGCCGCCTCTTTCCAGCGCGCGCGGACGGCCTCGAACTCTTCGGCCGAGAGCGGGCCGGCCGAGAGCAGTTCGGCGTTCTCGCGCCAGCGGCCCGGCTTCGTCGTGCCGACGATGGCGGTGTGGACACCGGGCACGGAGAGCGTGAAACGGAGCGCCGTGCTCATCGCGCTACGCATGTCCCCTTTCAGGAAGTCGTAGTCGAGCCGCCGCAGCCGATCCCAATAAGGCTGAACGTACTCGTTGTCGGGCCTCGACGCGTGCCGCCAGACCGCGTTGGCGACGGGCCGCTTGGCGACGACGCCCATCCTCCGCTCGCGCGCGAGCGGCAGCGTCAGCTCAATCGCCTCCTGATCGGCGACGCTCACCGACGTTTGCAGCGTGTCGAACGCGCCGCACTCGACGGCGTAGCGCGCGTCCGCGCCGTCGCCGCTGTAGCCGACGAAGCGCGCCTTGCCCTGCTCGCGGGCGCGCTGCAAAACTTCGATCACCCCGCCGTCGCGTAAGACCTCGGCCGAGCAACTGTGCAGCTGGATCAGATCGACGTGATCGGTTCGCAGGCGTCGGAGGCTGCGGTCGATGCTCTCGGCGAGCAACTGTGGCGACCAGTCGGGGCCGTCGAGGCCGGAGGCGTGGCCGCACTTGGTGAAGAGGTGGAACTCGCCGCGGCGGTGCGAGACGGCGCGCCCGATCAACTCCTCGCTCTCTAGGTAGCACTCGGCCGTGTCGATGACGTTCAGGCCCGCGTCGAGCGCCGCACCGAGCAGCCTCTCCACCGTCGCGGGCGTCGCCTGCTCGTAGCCGATCTCGGAGCCGCCGAAGCCGAGCACGCTCACCTCCAGCCCCGTCCCGCCGAAGACGCGCCGCTCCACGGTCGTCCCTGCCATCAGTCGCTTCCCCCCTCGAACGATTTTGAAAGGTTAACGATCACGATTGTACATCCGCGCGGCGCGGTACGGAATGCGCGGCACGGCGACACTTCAGGGGCGAGATGGAATCGCGGCCGACTTGCCCGCGCGCGGCGACGACGAGCGCGCCGCGCGCCGAACGGCGGCGGCCGCGACGGCCGGCGACGCGCCTCCCCTTCCCGCTCACAGGCCAAAGCAACCGCGCCCGAAATTCCTAACTCTAAACGCCGGCCGGCAGACTCCGCGACGCCGGCCGTCGGCGACGACAGGTGGGCGGGGCCACCACGGTCACGTTGACTGTTGATGCGGCGACGCCCGCCAAGCGACAATCGTTCGAGGCGCGTGCGCGCGCGCTTTAAGGGTTGAACCGTAAGGCGCGGCTCGCGTAGAATGGCGCGCGGTTCCTCCCCGCTCGAAAAAGTAGTTCCCCACGTTCCTCGCGTTCGTACGGTCTTCTTAGCCGGAGGTTTTTGGATGAGTATGAGTTGGAACGTCCTTCGCCGCAGCCTCGCCGCCGCCCTCGCACTGTGCTCCTTCGCCGCCGCCGCCGCCGCGCAAAGCGAGAGTCATCAGGAGCAACAGGATCAACCCGTCTTCTCGGCCTCAAGCGTCAGGATCAAAAACTTCGGCCAGATGGATGATCGCTTCTTCCGCGGGGGCGAGCCGAAGAAGGCCGAGGACTTCGCCGCCCTGAAGGCGCTGGGCGTCAACACCGTCATCGACCTGCAGGCCGAGGCCGCGCCGACCGAGCGCCAGATGGTCGAGGCCGCCGGGATGCGCTACGTCCACATCCCGATGGTCGCCAAGAAGTACCCGACCGACGAGGCCGTCGCCGCCTTCCTCAAGACCGTTGACGATCCCGAAACCGGCAAGTTCTACCTCCACTGCGCGGGCGGCCGCCACCGCACCGGCGCGATGGGCGCGGTCTACCGCTTCACGAAGTACGGCTGGAATTTCGATCAGGTCTACCGCGAGATGAAGCAGTTCGACTTCTACACGCGCTGGGGCCACGGCGACTTCAAGAAGTTCGTCGAAGACTACTGGCAGCGCGTGCAGGCGGGCCAGATTCCCGTGCAGGCCGGCGCGGCCGCGCCTGCCGCCGCCACTTCCGCGCAGCAGCCGCAGCAGCAGAAGTAATTTCAGCGGGACACTTTCTCCGAAAGCGGAAGGGCCGCTCACAAACGTGAGCGGCCCTTCCGCTTTCTCGGCCCGGATTCGGAACTCCAAACCCGCGGCCCTAAACCCCGAACCCTTACTGATAGACGTAGGCGGTGTTCTTCTTCTGCGACCACTCGATGCCTTCGAGCTGGCCCACGTCCGACGACATGATCTCCTCGCTCAGCTCGTCGGTGCTCAGGTTCAGGCTCATCTGGACGTAGTACATCACGCAGCCGACGGGCTCGTCCTCGTCGGGCGGGTCGATCTCGCGCACCTCGGCGTTGACGCCGTGGCGGCGGAACAAGTCCTGCAAGACTGCCTGCGTGCGCTCGGTGTCGCGCGTCTTGATCGTCAGCTCCATCGAGCGATAGACCTGCTCCTCCTCGTTGTATTCGAGGAACCACAGGAGCGGCAGCACGAAGAGCGCGAGGATGATGCCCAAGTCCCAGCGGCCGACGCCGGTGGCGAGGCCGAGCGCGAGCGCGATCAGGAGCACCGTGATCTCTTTGGGATCGCGGATGTTCGTGCGGAAGCGCACCAGCGAGGCCGCGGCGAAGATGCCGAAGGCGCGCGCGGCGTTGTCGCCGACGACCATCATCAGAGACGACGCGACGACGGCCAAGAGGATCTGCGTCTGCGCGACGTAGAGGTTGCGCTGGATGTAGGTGGAGTCCTTGCGCGGGCGGAAGGCGAGCATCGCCGCGAGCGCGGCCGCGAGCGCGAGCCGGAGGATCATGCGCGGGACGCGCTCGCGCCAGTCGGAGCCGGCGGACGCCGCCTGCATCGGATCGTTCGCGCCCGGCTCGTCGACGCCGAGCATACTCAGCACCCCGCCGTCGTCGTCCTGCTGCTGCTGCTGCGCGCCGGCCGGCGCGTTCTGCCCGGCCTGCTGGGTCTGCCCCTGCTGCGCGGCCGGCTGCCGCGCGGCCTGCTGCTGCTGCTGTGGCGGCTGCGCGCCCTGCCTGCTCGTTGACCAGAAGCCGACGGCGAGCAGGAAGCCCGCGAGCGCGGCGGCGAAGGCGACGACGACGATCTGACGCGTCTTCCTCCTCATGCCGGGAGCACCTCCGCGTCGAGGCCGGAGTTCCCTTCGAAGAAGAGTTGGCTGTTGAAGTCCCCCTCGCCCGGCGCGCGCGGCACGCGCGCGTAGGTGCCGTCGGGGCGCAGGACGCGCGCCTTCGTGTTGTCGCGCAGGTAAGCGCCGAGCACGGTGTCCTTCAGGTAGGTGCGGATGCGCGCGTCGAGCACGGGCGCGATCACTTCGAGCCGGCGGTCGAGGTTGCGCGACATCCAGTCGGCGCTGCCGACGTAGACTTCGTCGTCGCCGCCGTTCGCGAAGTGGTAGACGCGGCTGTGTTCGAGGAAGCGGCCGACGACGCTGCGCACCGTGATCGTCTCGGACAGGCCCGGCACGCCGGGGCGGAGCATGCAGACGCCGCGCACGACCAGCTCGATCGGCACGCCGGCCTGCGAGGCCTCGTAGAGCCCGCGGATGATCTGCACGTCGGCGATGCGGTTGAGCTTGGCCCTGATGCGCGCGGGCCGGCCCGCCAGATGGTGATCGCGCTCGCGCGCGATCAGGGCGAGCATCCCCTCCTTCAAATTAACCGGCGCGACGAGGAGCTTGCGGTACTCCTTCTGCCGCGAGAAGCCGGTCAGGAAGTTGAACAGCTCGCCCGCGTCGGCCCCGATGTCGTCGTCGGCCGTCAGGAGGCTGAAGTCCGTGTAGACGGACGCGGTCACGGGGTTGTAGTTGCCCGTGGCGATGTGGACGTAGCGCTTGAGGCCCGCCTCCTCGCGCCGCAGGACGAGCGCGACCTTGCAGTGCGTCTTCAGGCCGAGGATGCCGTAGACGACGTGGACGCCCTGCTTTTCGAGCTTCTTGGCCCACTCGATGTTGGCCTCCTCGTCGAAGCGCGCCTTGAGTTCGACGAGCGCCGTCACCTGCTTGCCGGCCTCGCTCGCCGCGATCAGCGCCTTCGGCACGGGCGACTTGTGGCCGGTGCGGTAGAGGCACATCTTGATGGCGACGACCGCCGGGTCGCGCGCGGCCTGCTCCATGAAATCGACGACGGTCGAGTAGGAGTTGTACGGGTGGTGCAGGAAGATGTCGCGCTCGCGGATGGCGTCGAAGATCGACTCGGCGCGCTTGACGCGCGGCGGGACGACCGAGATGAGCGGCCTGTCCTTCAAGTCCGGCCGGTCGAGCTTGTAGAGCTGCATCAGGCCCGTCAGGTCGAGCGGGCCGACCGATTCGTAAACGTCCTCGTCGCCGAGTTCCAGCTCCTGCTTGAGCAGATCGAGCATCGGCGGCGGCATCCCCTGCGTGACCTCGACGCGCACCGCCTTGCCGAAGCGGCGCTTGCGCAGGGTCTGCTCCATGCTCTGCAAGAGATCGTCGGCCTCGTAGTCGCGCACGTCCACGTCGGCGTCGCGCGTGACGCGGAAGAGGTGCGCGCTCCCGACGGCCATGCGCGGGAAGAGCATGTCGGAGTGCGCGATGACCATGTCTTCGAGCAGGACGAACTTGCCGGGCGACTGCCCGACGCGCACCAGCCGCGGCGCGTTGGGCGGGACTTTGATGCGGACGAAGCGCGGCTGCACCTTGCCCGTCAGCGAGCGCGTGATGCCGTGCGCCGCGACGGGCGAGACCATCACGCCGATGTTCAGGCTCGAACCCGAGATGTACGGGAACGGGTGCGAGGGGTCGACGCCCTGCGGCGTCAGGACGGGGAAGATCTCCTCCTCGAAGTAGCCCGTCAGCCCCGCCTTCTCCTCCTGCGTCAGCGTCCGGTAGGGGGCGATCTCGATGCCGTGCTCCTTGAGCTGCGGGAAGACCTCGTCGCGCAGGCAGCGCGTCTGCCTGACCGTCATGCCGAGGATGTGCCGGCGGATTTCGGCCAACTGCTCGTCGGGCGAGCGGCCGTCCGTCGATTCGCCGACCACCTCCTGCTCCAACTCCTCCTTCAGCCCCGACACGCGGATCATGAAGAACTCGTCCACGTTCGACGTCAGGATCGAGAGGAACTTCAGGCGTTCGAGCGGCGGCTGCGTCGGGTCTTCGGCCTCTTCGAGCACGCGGCTGAAGAATTCGAGGAGCGACAGCTCGCGGTTGAACAGCAACTCGCGCGAGCGCAGGAGCGACGAGGGGAGCGCCACCAAACTGCGCTCGTCCGTTGCGGGGGTCGTGTTGCTTTGAGTCGTCATCGGCTCTTCTTCCGGCGCGGCCCTTCTAGTTTTTGGGCCGGGCAGCGGGGAGTTTAACACTTTCTTAACGCGTGCGCCTGCGGGCGCGGGGATCACGAAACCCGTGCCGCCGCCCCGCGGGGCTTTAAAGCCGGGAAGCCCGCGCCCATTCTGCTTGAAGCGACGCGCTTGCTCAAGTAGCCGTTAGCTGTTAGCTGTTAGCTGTTAGCTGTTAGCAAAACCGGATGCGGTCGCGGACTGACTTGAGGGACGGCCAGCCGGGCGACGCCTGCCGCCCTCCGCGCGGCGGACGCCGTGAGCTAACAGCTAATCGCTAACGGCTAACAGCTTCTTTTCCATGCATCTGGCGGTAGAGCCGGCGCAGGCGTTCGAGCGTGTCGGCCTCGCGCGTGGACTTGTCGGTGCGCTCGCGGCGGAAGCGCGGGATGCGCAGGACGTGGCCGGCCGGGTGGCGGTCGGTCTTCTGGATGTCTTGGAAGTCCACCTCGACGACGATCTGCGGCTCGACCTCGACCGTCCCGCCGCGCGCGGCCGTCACCGCCCGTTCGAGCCGCGCCGTCAGGTCGCGCAACAGCCCCTCCGAGAAACCCGTGCCGACTTTGCCGACCGTCAGGAACTCGTCCTTGTGCCGCACCGCGACGACGAGACTCGACAGCAGACCCCGCCTGCGGCCCGAGCCGTAGATGCCGCCGACGACGACCACGTCCAGCGTCTCGAACGCCGGCTTGATCTTCATCCAACTCTCGGTGCGGCGGCCCGGCGTGTAGGCGGCGTCCGGGTCTTTCGCCATGATGCCCTCGTGGCCGGCGGCCGTGGCCCGCCGGAAGAACTCGTCCTCGTCGGCGCGCCTGTCCGAGACGACCGACTCGGTCATCTGCGCGCGCGCGGTCGGCCGGAAAAGTTTTTCGAGGCGCAGGCGTCGCTCCCGTTGCGCGACGTTCATCAAGTCCTCGCCGCGGTCGTAGAGCAGATCGAAGAGGAAGAGGACGAGCGGGATTTCGCGCGCCGTCTCCGCGACGTTGTGCACGCGGCCGAGGCGCTGGAGCACGGACTGGAACGGCAGCCGCTTCTTCAGGGCCGGGTCGAAGGCGACGGCCTCGCCCTCGATGATCGCGTCGCCGCCGCGCCACGCCTCGGCGAGCGCGGCGACCACGTCGGGCATGGCCGCCGTGTCGTCGTTCAGTCGCCGCGAGTAGAGCCTGATCTCCGGCTTCGCCCGCGCCGTCGCCTTGCGGACGTGCATCTGCAAGCGCGCGCCGTCGTACTTGACCTCGAAGATGACCCGCTTGCCGGCGAGCGTCTCGAACACGCGCGCCGGGTCGTCAACCTTGTGCGCGTTCATGAACTGGTAGGGGCGGAACAGCGCGAGGCCCGCGCGCCCGAGCGCCCGCGGCCCGCGCCGCGCCTCGGCGGCCGCGAAGCCGATGTCGTTGCTTATCGCGTAGAGGCGCTCGACCGCGGCCGGCTCGACGTTAAAGGCCGCGGCGATAGCGCGGACGAGTGCGTTCGTCCCCACGCCGATCCGCATCTGGTTGAGCGCCATCCGCGTGAAGTACTTCGCGCCCGCCGCGTCGGCCTGTTTGAAGACGTGCTCGACCAGCGCGCCGCGCTCCTCGCCGCGCTCGACGGCGCGGTTCGCGCGCCGCCACAACTCGTCGACCGTCAGCGTGTCCGCGCCCGCGACGCTCGCGGCGACGACCTCGCCGAGATCGCCCGTGCGCCGCGCCTCGGCACCCGCAAGGAGGTCGACGCCGAG
>DATCVD010000425.1:0-3845 GCA_036567125.1 Pyrinomonadaceae bacterium
CGGCGCGGACGGTGATCGTGCCGGCGAGCGCGCGGGCCATCACGTCGGCGTCGCCCGCCAGTTGCAGGCGCAGGTCGCCGGAGACGGTCTGCGCGTCGAGCCGCGCCGGACTGCCCAAGACTTCGACCGCCCCATTCGCGGTGAAGACCGAGAGTTGCGCGCCCGCCGGCACGCGCAGTCTCAGATCGACGCGGCGCGCGGCCTTCGCGCGCGCCGTCCTCGCCGGTGCCGCGACGACGAGGGCGAGCGAGTTTTCAGTCCGCTCAAGACGGACGGGCGACTTGCCGCCCGCGTCCGCCCCCCCCTCGATCTCGTACGCGACGCCGACGCGCGGCTCGTCCCACAACTCGACGCTCACCCCGCCGAGCCTGTTCTCGACCCTCAACTCCCGCCCCGGCGGCAACTCGACGCGCATGAAGCCGTCGGCCGCGTCGCCTTGCGCGCCCGCCACCGAAGTCGCCGCAGCGGCCGCGACGCCGAGCGCGCAGCACGCGACGAGCAGAAGTGTGACGACGAGAAACCGCGAGGCGAGATGACGCGACACGGCGTCGAGAAGCCGCGAGGCGGCGAGATGAGGCGACACGGCGAGCAGACGCGGCGCGTCGAATGAACGCAAGGCGACGCCGCGCAGCGCCGCGCCGCCGTCGCCCCGCGCCTCGTCCCCCCGCGAACCTTTTGCCAGCCGTCTTCTCATCAGTCGCCCGTACCGCCCGCGTACTTTTGATGCCGGCGGGCCTGCGCGCGGCCCGACCAAAATTCCGGCGCGCCGCGATTTTAGCCCCCGCGCCGGCCCGGCTCAACGTAACGGGCCGTCGGCACGCGGCGAGATTGTTGGAAACCGGCGGGCGCTTTCCGGCGTCTCACTGAGTGCGCGGCCCCGTCGTGGCCCGGCATAGTTTCGTAAACGTTGGAACGGAAAAGTCAGGAGTCGCGCAAAACAACGCGCCTAAATGCGCGTACATCGTAACGGGTGCGGCGCGCGCAAAATGTTCGTTAAGGGCGCGACGTGGCAGTTCGGCAGAAGGGAGGCGCAGGCAGTCGATGGCAACTTACAGAGACCCGGTGAGGGTGTTCGCGCCGCTCGAAGTGGTCGAGCGCCTGCTGGAGATACGCGAGGAGTGCGGCTACACGGCGCAAATCTTCGTGCGCTCGGCCGAAGACTTGGCGGCCTACTTCGACTCGTACGGCTTCGACGTTTACGCCTTCTACCCGACGACGGCCGAGTTCCACTACGGCAACTACCGCGCGCCGCTCGCGCCGGGCGGCGACCACGCGCACAACTCCGCGACGGCACACTGAGTTTTTCAAGGGGGCGCACACAAGGAAGCGGGGGCTTGGCTCGTCAGGGCCGGCCCCCGCTTCTCATTTCATCTTTTTGCCGCTTCGAGCCGGCTCGCGGTCGGGTGCATGGCGTTGTTAAGCGGCGGCCTACGATGGGCGGCGGCGTCAGGAAGCGACCCCGCGCCATCATGTCGGCCCCCCTCAACTCTGAGCTATCTGCAAGATCAAGCCGGTAGTCATAAGTCCCACCGCAAGCAGAGACAGCACGGCATAAAATCGCCCGCGCCCTTGACCGAGGAGGGAGGGGTTCGACAGCAGCAGAAAAAGGGAAGCCCCAAGCGGGACAAGGATTCTCGTCCAACTCCATCCGTCGCGTGCCACTCCCCACAGGCTAAAGGCCAGTGCCATGCCGCCGGCCACGAGGCCGACGACCCACAGCACGCGCAGCACGCGTACCGTCGCTGGCGAGAAGATGGCTGGTGATTCGGAGTTATCGGTCATAAGCACCCTCCTTAGTTTCACGGGCGCAGCCGCCCGACATTAAGCTGTGCCGTGCGCGCTCAGAGCGCCTTGGCGACGACGAAAGTCACGTCGTCGTTTGAGCCGCGGCCGCCCGTCCATTCGAGGATGTCGGCGTGGAGGAACTTGATCAGCTCTTTGGCCGAGAGGTGGCGGCCCTCTCTCACCTTCTCCTCGAAGCGGTCGCGGCCGTACTCGCACCCGTCCGGGCTGCCGGCCTCGGTCGCGCCGTCCGTGTATAGCACGAGCGTCTGGCCCGACTCGACCGGCAGGTAGTACTCGTAGTAGCGCGTGTCGCGGAACATCCCCAAGGGGATTCCGCCGCGCTCGATGAAGCGGGCGTTGCCCTCGGCGTCCATCAGGAGCGGCGGGTTGTGGCCGGCGTTGGCGTAGGCCAGCGTCTTGTTCGTCGCGTCGAGCACGCCGTAGAAGGCGGTGACGAACTGGTTGTTCTCAATCGACTCCCAGAGCAGGTAGTTGACCTTCGAGACGGCGATGTTCGGCGCGTAGCCGATCTGGATGACGGTGCGCAGGCAGGCGCGCAGGAAGGCCATCAGGAGCGCGGCCGGGACGCCCTTGCCCGAAACGTCGGCGATGACGAGGCCGAGGTGGTCGTCGTAGATTTGGACGAAGTCGTAGTAGTCGCCCGACACCTCTTCGGTCGAGAAGTTGTAGGCGCTGATGTCGAAGCCGGGGAGCTTCGGGTCGCGCGGCGGGAGCAGTTCGAGCTGGACGTGGCGCGCGACTTCGAGCTGCGCCTGCAACCGCTTGCGCTCGACCGAGTGCTCGTAGAGCATCGCCTTCTCGACGGCGATGGCGACCTGCGAGGCGAGCAGCGAGAGGACTTCGAGGTCGTCTTCGTTGTAGGCGTCCGGCTCGTCGGATTCGAGATCGAAGACGCCGATCACCTCTTCGCTCGACACGATGGGCGCGACCATCTCGGAGCGCGTCGCGAGCCGCGCGTTGACGTAGCGCGCGTCGAGCCGCACGTCCGCGACGATCAGCGGCTCGCCCGTCTTGGCGACGTGGCCGATCAGCCCCTCGCCCACCTTCAGGTGCAGCTCGCTCATCTCCTCGATGTCGTAGCCGCGCACGGCCGTCTTGCTGAACCGCTTGAGCGCCGACGGCTGGCACTTGCCGTCCGCGCCCGGCTCGCACTCGACGAGGTAGATGCCCGCCGCGTCGTAAGGCAGGAGCGACGAGAGCGTGTCCATCACGAGGTTGACCACCTCCTCGACGTCGAGCGAGCGGCTGATCTTCTTCGTGATGTCGAGCAGGAGGCGCAGCTTATCGACGACGGACAAGTCCGTCCGCACCGCGCCCGCGACTTTCGTGTCTTCCTGAGCCATAACAATCCAAACCGTGATTATAGAGTAAGCCGCGCGGCGGGCGAAGCAACTTCGCGCGCGAGAAGTCGGGGCGCGGCTTCGTGCCCGCGGAGTCTCAGCGCGCCGCGTCGTCCGCGCCGCCGCGGGCGGACGAGTTGATCGCCTCGTAGCCCGCCCGCGTCAGCGTGAGCGTCGTGACGCCGGCCAGATCGAATTCGTAGAAGCGCCGCGTCAGGAACTGGCGCTCGCGCAGGAAGCGCACGCGCTCCCACGGGAGCAGCAGCGGCGGGCGGGCGAAGCGGAACAGCGGGTTGACGTACAGGTAGAGGCCCGCCGCGGAGACGACGAGGTGCGTGACCCCGTTCTCGTTGGCCCACCCCATCCCCCTCACTTGGCCCTCGACCGGCTGGCCTTCGGGCCGGCCGGCGGCCCTGAAGTGCGCGGCCAGCGCCGGCCAGCGGCTGACGTAGGCCGTCACCGCGCACACGCCGAGCCACACGGCGACGAAGAAGAGGGGAAACAGCGGCACGAGCCAGAGCGGGAACTCTCCGGGTGTTGACGTTTGCATGGGAGTCTCAATCGCCGGCCGCGCGCGCGTCGCCTTCGAGCGCGGCGTCAGTCAGCAGCGTGAACTCGACGGCGGCGGCGGCGCGCTGGCGGAAGTAGTCGTTAACGTCCACGGGCAGCGCGACGCGCGCGAGGCGCAGGCCGCGCGCG
>DATCVD010000426.1:0-4282 GCA_036567125.1 Pyrinomonadaceae bacterium
CGCGCCTATCAGGACGCCGCCTTCGCGGCGCTGGCGCGCAACGACCCGCGCGCGCGCGAGTTCGCCGAGCGCGTCGAAGACCGCGACGCGCGCGCGCAACTCCTCTCCTACGTCGATTACGAGGCCGTCGGCCGCGCGCTCACAGAGAAGAAGGCCGAGGAGGCCGTCAAGCTCGCGCGGGCGGGCGCGCTCACGCCCATCCAGCGCGTCTGGTCTTACACGGAGGCCGCCAAGCTGCTCGTCAAGGAAGACCGCGGCCGCGCCGTCGAAGTCTTGGACGAGGCGGCCGAAGAGGCGCGCCGCATCGACGCGGCCGACGCCGACCGGCCGCGCGCCGTGCTCTCCGTCCTGACGCCGCTCTTCGACTTGGACGCGGGCCGCGTCTGGGCGCTGATGCCCGACCTCGTCAAGTCGGTCAACGCCGCGCCGGAGTTCACGGGCGAGGACGGCCGCCTCGTCATCAAGTTCCAGACGCGCGAGCGCTCCTCCGTCCGCAGCAGCACCGTGGACGCCTTCAACCTTCAGCCCGTCTTCGCCGCCCTCGCCCGCACCGACATGAACCGCGCCGTCGAATTCGCGCGCAGCTTCACGGGCGAAGGCCCACGCGCCTCGGCCACGCTCGCCGTCGCCACCGCCGTCCTCAAAGAACCCGCGAAGCCCCGGCCGGCGTCGTAGGAGAAACGACGCGGCCCCGGCCGCGTGGGCGGGGCGAGTCCGCGTCCCGCGGGGCGCGGCGGCGCGAAAAAAGTGACGCCGGCATTCTTCGCAGAATGCCGGCGTCACTTTTTGAGCGACCTGTCAGTTGCTACGAGCCGAAGAACGCGAGCAGCGTCACGGCCGCGTGCATCACGACGCCGACGGCGAGTCCGACGCCGAAGTCTCTGCGCGACAAATCCTTCCGCCCGGCCGCGAGCGTCAACGCGCCGAGCGGCAGCCAGAGCAGCGCGCCGGAGATCGCGCCCGGCGAGTAGGAGCGCGTCGCCGCGCTCGCCGCGACGTGCGCGAGGGCGTTAACCAGCACGACCGCGCCGAAGCCCACGAGCAGCCACCGCATCTGCCGAAAAAGCGCGGCGAGCACGACGCCGAGCGTCATCCCCGCGAGCGCGTAGGCGTTGAGCGCGAGGAAGCGCTCGGCCGACAGCTCCACGCCCGTCAGCCGCGACCACCACGCCGGGAACCCCTCGCCGCCGCGCCACTCCTCCACGATGTGGACGGCGTAAGTCGCCGGGAACAGCCAACCCCACCGAACCCACTTCTCGACCGGGCGACGCATAAAAGCCGTGAATCGTGAATCGTAAATCGTGAATAGTTATGATGGCCGCGCGTCGTGAGTGACAAGCCGCGAACTGACTCAAGCGGTTCTCGTCTATTCACGATTTACGATTCACGGTTCACGAGTAAATGTTCATCGGGCGGGTGAGCAGCGCGACCGGGTCTTCGACGTTGAGGGCCTCGCGGACGTAGAAGGCTTCGCCCGCGGCCGTGCCGATGAGCGAGCCGTAGTAGCGCATCCGGTACTCGATCTGGGCGAGGAAATTCTTGTCGCTGATGCGCGTCTCCGGCTCGTCCACGCCTTCGCGGTAGAACTGCGAGGCGTGGGCGCGGATGGCCCGCATCTTCTCCTCGACGAAGTCCGACACGTCCACGACGAACGACGGCGCGACGAGCCGCGAATAGACCGCGTGCGCGATCATCGGCATCGGGATTTGCGCGAGGTTCGACCCCTCGTCGTAGCGCCTCATGCTCGCCAGCCGCGCCGCCTCGCGCACCAGCTTGCACGTCGCCGCGTGGTCGGGGTGCGGGTCGTCCCAGTGCGAGGTGAACAGCACGCGCGGCCCCACGCGCCGCAAGACGCGCACGAGCGCGCGGCGCGCGTCGTCCGTCACCATCACGTGGCCGTCCGGCTGCCCCAAGTTCAGCCGCGCGTCGAGTCCCATCAGGCGGGCGGCCTCGCTCGCCTCCTCGGCCCGGCCTTCGGTCGTGCCGCGCGTGCCCATCTCGCCGCGCGTCACGTCAAGGACGCCCGTGCGGTAGCCGAGCGACTTCAGCTTGAGAAGCGTCCCGGCCACCGTCAGTTCCGCGTCGTCCGGGTGCGAGAAGACGGCCAGCACGTCCACCTGCGTGTTCTCTGCGCTCATAACTTCGGAAGGAAACCTCGCGCCACACCTTTAACTGATCGCGCGCGCGCGGGTCAAGCGCGCCGTCCGGGCCCCCCCCCGCCGCCCGCGTCGTTGACGCGCGCGGGCGATGCTTGCTAGCCTGCGAGTCGGCCCGGAGGTATTCCACGAAAAAGATGCGGCTCACAGTCCTCGGCTCGGGAACGTCCGTCCCGCACCCGCGCCGCGCCGCGTCGTCGCACTGGCTGGAGACGGCGGGCGGCGCGATCATGCTCGACTGTTCCGCCCCGGCCGCCCACCGCGCGGCCGCGGAGGGCTTCGACTGGGCCGCGCTCGACGCCGTCTGGATCAGCCACTTCCACCTCGACCACGTCGGCGGCCTCGCGCCCTTCCTCTTCGGCACGAAGTACGCGCCGCAGACGCAGTCGCGCACCAAGCCGCTCTCGATCTTCGGCCCGCGCGGACTCGACAAACTTTTGCGCGCCTTCGACGCCGCCGCCGACTACGGCCTGCTCAAACAGCCCTTCCCCGTCGAGACGAAAGAGGTCGCGCCCAATGATTCGTTCGACATCCTGCCCGGCGTGCGCGCCGAGACCTTCTCCACGCCGCACACGGCCGAGAGCCTCGCGCTCAGGATCACCGACGCGTCGGACGGCTCGTCGCTCGTCTACACCTCCGACACCGGCTACGCCGACGCGCTCGCGGACTTCGCCGCTAACGTCTCGCTCTTCCTGATGGAGTGCTCCTTCCGCGCCGAGAAGCCCGTGGACACGCACCTCGTCCTCGCCGAAGCGATGCGCTTGGCCGCCCGCGCCCGGCCCCGCCGCGCGCTGCTCTCGCACCTCTACCCCGAGTGGGACGGCCACGACCTCGCCGCCGAGGCGCGCGAGCTGTGGGACGGCGAGACGATTGAGGCGCGCGACGGGCTGAGGGTGGAGATTTGAAGAAGCAGTTAGCTATTAGCTCTTAGCTGTTAGCAAAACCGCAAACGAAATCGAAACGAAAGACGTCAGTTATCTTTCTTCCGGCTAACGGCTAACGGCTGATCGCTAACGGCTCTTAAGATGAAATCCCGGCTCATCGTCAACCCCGTCTCCGGCACCGACTCCGGGCCGGACTACTTGCAGACGATCAACGAGCGTCTGCGCGCCTCGCTGGGCGAGATGGACATCGTGATGACGACGGGGCCGTGCGACGCGGCCGACGCCGCCGAGTCGGCCGCCCGCGACGGCCAATACGATCAACTGTTCGTCGCGGGCGGCGACGGCACGCTGAACGAGGCGGTCAACGGCGTCGCGCGCGTCGAAGGCGGCCTGCGGCGAATCACCTTCGGCGTCATCCCGCTCGGCACGGGCAACGACTTCGCCGCCGCGCTGGGGCTGCCCGAAGACGTTAAGGAATCGATTGAGATTCTGCTCGCGGGCCGCACGGTCTTGGCCGACGTGGGCGTCTTGAACGAGCGGCGCTTCGTCAACGTCTCGGCCGGCGGATTCATCGCGGAAGTGTCGGACGCGGTCAACCCGCAGTTGAAGACCGTCGCCGGCAAGCTCGCCTACCTCGTCGGCGGCGCGCAGGTGTTGTTCGAGTACGAGCCGGTCAGGGCGTCCGTCACGGTCGAGGGCGGCACGGGGCCGGACGCGAGTCCGAGCGAGCTGGAGCTGGAGCTGTTCGCCGTCTGCAACTCGCGGCTCGTCGGCGGCGGCCGGCTGATCGCGCCGCACGCGATCATCGACGACGGCCTGCTCGACGTGTGCCTCGTCGAGGCGATGCCGACGCTCGAATTCCTCGGCCTGCTCACGCGCGTCGGCCAAGGCGATCACGTCTCGGACGAGCGCGTCCACTACTTCCGCGCGCGCGCGGTCGAGCTGCGCTTCGACCGCACGCTGAAAGTCAACACCGACGGCGAGGTGCTCGAAACCGACTCGTGCCGCTACACGGTCGAGCCGCGCGCCGCGCGCTTCCTCGCGGGCGGCGCGCCGTACCTTTCGGCAGGCCGGCGGCCGGGCGGCGGCGGGCCGCAGGAGACTCCGAACGCAGAATGACGAACACGAAATCACACGGGCCGCGCCCGCGCGCGGCCTCGCTCTTCCGCAGGCGCTTCGCCGCGAGGCGACTCCTGACGGCCGCCTCGTGCCTGCTGCTCGCGTGGCTCGTCACGCTGCCCG
>DATCVD010000427.1:0-3941 GCA_036567125.1 Pyrinomonadaceae bacterium
GAGCGGGTGGCGGGGCCGGCCGTCTGCGACCGGAGACGGCCGGCCCCGCGCTCGTCGGCCCCTAGTCAGACTTGAAGCGCGAGCGCGGCCGTGATATAAGCCGCGGCCATTCGGCGCGGGCCGCCAGTATCGCGCCGCCCCGACGGCACAACGAGGACGCCTGAGAGCGCCCTCAAGCACCAGCGAGTTTGCGAGAAGGTGGCGGATCAAGGTCTGCGACGAACCCGTCCGCCCGCGCCCCGGCTACCGCCCGCGATTCGCCGGCCACGAGGATCAAACATGTCACGCTCGCTCGCTTCGCTCATCTGCCTCGCCCTGCTCGCCATCGCCTGCAACTTCGGGGACGACGCCGGCGCGCCGCCCGGCAACGCCTCCGGCGCGGGCGGGGCCGTCTCGGCGGACGCCGGCAAGTCGGGCCGCGCCGCCTCCGGTGCGGTCGAGGGCAAAGACTACGTCGTCTTCGAGCGCGTCCGGCTGCTCGACGAGCAAGGCTTCGACCGGCCGGTCGAGGCGATGAGTCTGCTGATGCCGCGCGGCTGGCGCACCGATGGCGGCGTCCGCTGGAAGAACGTGAACGAGTGTCGGGGCGAGATGATCACTTGGCAGTTGTCGGCCGACTCGCCCGACGGGCAGATACAGTACCGGGTGCTGCCCGCACAATCGTTCAGCTACCAGCAAGACCCGATGCTCCGGCAGGGGGCAATCGCCGCGGCGCGGCAGGGCGGGTGCGGGGTGAGCCAGCCCTTCGACGCCGAGCAGTACGTCGAGCGTTGGGCGCGCGCCGAACTCGGCGGCGCGACCGTCAGCGACGTCCACACGCCGGAGAGCACGCGGGCCAAGCTCGCGCAGATGGACGCCCAAGCCAACGCGACTTCGCAGCAGTACGGCACGAACGTGAACCAGACCAGCACCGCCGTCGTCGGCACGCTCACTTGGCCCGACGGCGATAAGGGGATGGCCCAAGTCTTCGTGCAGAACGCGGTGATGCAGGGCGTTGACATGTACACCGGCGCGCCCAACGGGTGGTCGACGACGAACGTCCCCTTCCGGGCCTACATCCGCTACCCGCCCGAGCGTGAGGAAGAGGCGATCAAGCTCTTCAAGACCTTCGACGCGACTTACAGGGTTAACCCGGTGTGGCAGCAGGCGCAGCAGCAGTTCATGACGCGCCTCGGCAACGCCGAGCACGCCGGGCGCATGGAGCGCCTGCGCTTGCAGGGCGAGCAGAGCGCGGCCTACGCCCGCGCGCAGAGCGACGCGTCGGACGCGCGCATGCGGGACTGGGAGCGGAGGGAGGCCGCTTCGGACGCCAACCAGCGCAGCTTCGTCCAGACGATCCGCGAGGTCGAGACGTGGAAGGACGCGAGCGGCGGCGCGGTCGATCTCAGCGCCGGCTACCAACACGGGTGGAGCCGCCCCGACGGCTCCGTCATCCTCACCAACAACTCGCTCTTCGACCCGGCCGTCGAGTTGCAACAGAACTGGAGCCGGATGGAAAAAGTGCAGCGTTAACCGAGCGGCCCGGCCGGGGCAGACTCTAACGAAGGGGGCGGGCGCAGCCGTGCCGAGATCAATTGATCCGCGAAGAAACTTTGCCGCGATCCGAATCGCGATCTGGATCGTCGTCCTCGCGGCGCTCGCCCCCGGCACGCCGCAGGAGATGACCGGCGGGAGCGTCGCCGCCGAGTTCCGTGGCGAGTGGGTGCCGGCCGGGGCCGTCTGCTCGTCGCCGCTCAGGCTCAGGATCGAGTCCAACCTAGTCGCCTTCGTGAAGGGCGATGATCGCGCGGAGTACCGCAAGCTGGATCAGTGCTTCACCTGCGCCGGCCGCGACGCCGAGAACGTCACCCTGCTCACCACCGACGCGATGGGCGACTCGCCCTTCACCATCTACCTCGACGGGTCGAAGCGGAAGCCGTCAGTGGCGGTCTACTTCGACAACGACAAGAAGCTCGCGGCCCGCTTCCCGTTCGGCAAAGCGCCGCTGAAAAAATGCAAGGCTTCGTCCGGCGATTAAGGCTCGGCCTGCTGCCCTGCGTCGTGCTGGCGGCGGGCTGGCACGCGGCCGCGCCGACCGCCGCCGGGCGGCAGCAGCAGCAGCAGCCGGTGATCGACCCGCGGGAGCGGGAAGAAGTCCGGCAGTTGCACGGCCGGGCCACGCGCCTTTACGCCGAGGGCAAGTACGACGAGGCCGTCCCGCTGGCCGAACGCGCCCTCGCCATGATGGAGAAGACGCTCGGCCCCGATCACCCCGGCCTCTTGTCCGTGCTCAAAAGCCTCGCCGTGCTGCACGACGCGCGGGGCGACTACCCGAAGGCCGAGCCTCTGCACCTGCGCGCCGTGGCGATCTCTGAGAAGGCGTTCAGCCCCGACCACCCCCAACTCGCCGGCTCGCTCAACAACCTCGCGGCCCACTACGAAGCGAGGGGCGACTACGCCCGCGCCGAGTCCCTTTACACGCGCGCCCTAGCGATCTACGAACTAGACCCCGAACGCGGGGAACTCGCCGCGACGCTCAACAACCTCGCCGCCCTCTATTTCGCCAAGCAAGATTACGCGCGGGCGGAGCCGCTCTACCTGCGCGCTCTGTCGATCTCGGAGAAGGCGCTCGGCCCCGATCACTTGGATGTCGCGTCGTCGCTCAACAACCTCGCGGCGCTCTACGACGCGCGGGGCGATTTCGAGCGCGCCGAACCCCTCTACCTGCGCTCGCTCGCCGCCACGGAGAAGGCGCTCGGCCCAGATCACCCCGACGTGAGCACGGGGCTTAACAACCTCGCCGTGATGTACGACTTGCGGGGAGACTACCGGAAGGCCGAGCCGTTCTACCTGCGCGCCCTGTCGATCTCGGAGAAGGCGCTCGGCCCCGATCACCCGGACGTGGCAATGTCGCTGAGCAGCATCGGGTCGATGTACGACGCGATGGGGGATTACGACCGCGCCGTGCGGTTCGCCGCGCGGGCGCAGGAGGCGCGGGAGCGTAACCTCGCGCTCGTCCTCTCGGCCGGCTCCGAGCGGCAGAAGCTGGCCTACCTCGCCACCATCTCCGGGGAGACTTTCACCGCCGTCTCGCTGCACGCCAAGTCGGCCCCCTCCGATCCGCGGGCGCTGCGGCTCGCCTTGATCACCGTCCTGCGCCGCAAGGGGCGCGCGCTCGACGCCTTGAGCGATCAGGTCGCCGCCCTGCGCCGCAGGCTCGACCCGCAGGATCGCAAGCTGCTCGACCGGCTCTCCGCCGCGCAGTCGGAACTTTCATCGCTCACACTCGGCGGGCCGGGCGAGACTTCAGTCGCCGATCACAGGGCGGCCGTCTCGCGGCTGGAAGCCGAAGTGGAACGGTTGCAGGACGCCGTCGGCAGGCGCAGCGCGGAGTTCCGCACGCAGACGCGGCCGGTCACGGTCGAGTCGGTGCAGCGGGCGATCCCTGCCGGCGCGGCGCTCGTCGAGTTCTTCTCCTACCGCCCGGTCGACGCGAAGGCGAGGACGCAGGCCGTGCAACTCGGCCCGGCGCGCTACGTCGCCTACGTGCTTCGCGGCGAGGGCGAGCCGCTCTGGGTCGAGCTGGGCGAGGCGGCGGCCGTCAACGAGGCCGTGTCGGAGTTCCGCGCGGCGCTCGACAACCCCGCGAGCAAAAATTACAGGGAGGCCGCGCGCGTGCTGGACGAGCGGGTGATGCGCCCGGTGCGGAAGCTGACCGGCGAGGCGCGCCACCTCTTCCTCTCGCCCGACGGCGCGCTCAACCTCATCCCGTTCGCCGCGCTCGTTGACGAACAGGGCAGGTATCTCGTCGAGACCCACTCGCTCACCTTCCTGACGAGCGGGCGCGACCTGCTGCGGCTGCAAGTCGGCTCACAGAGCCGAGAGCCGCCGCTCGTCATAGCCGACCCGGCTTTCGGCGACGCGGGCGGACAGGCCGCGCTCGCGGCGGCGGGCCGCGCGGA
>DATCVD010000428.1:0-4597 GCA_036567125.1 Pyrinomonadaceae bacterium
GACGAGTGCGAAGGCGAGCGCGGCGAGGGCCAGCCGCCGCGGCGTCCACACGCGGGCGGGGCGCGCGCGCGCTGTTTCGTCAGGCATCATCGGTGAGAAAATTCCTTTGGCATGAAAACTAAAGTGTCGTCGCCGAGACGAGTCGTTAGACTAAAGGCAACGGGGCGGCGTTGCCAAGCCGGGAAGAAACGGCGAGCGCGGGACGACGGGCGACGGACTTCCGGAAGTTGTCTTCAGTTCGTCGTTCCGCGTCTCGCGCTCGCCGTTTCTACTTTCACTTCACGACCACGTTGACGAGCCGCGCGGGCACGACGACGACCTTGACGATCTGCTTGCCCTCGGTGAAGGCGCGCACCTTGTCGTCGGCCAGCGCCAGCGAGCGCAGCTCGTCCTCGGTCGCGTCGGGCGAGGCGGTGACGCGCGAGCGCAGCTTGCCGTTGACCTGCACGGGTATTTCCAGCGACTCCTTGCGCGCCAGCTCCGGGTCGGCCACGGGCCAGCGCGCGCCGCTCCCGAGCAGCCCGCCCTCGCGGCCCATGCCCTCCCAAGCCTCCTCCGCGAAGTGCGGCGCGAAGGGCGCGATCATCAGCACGGTCGTTTCCAGCGCCTCGCGCACGACGCCCACGTCCGCCGCCGCGGCCGACTCGGGCGCGAGGCCGGAATCCGACAGCTCGTTCATCAGCTCCATCAGCGCGGCGATGGCCGTGTTGAAATGCATCCCCTCGAAGTCGTCCGTGACGCGCAGGATGGTCTGGTGCGTTTTGCGCCGCAAGCGTCGCGCCGCGTCGGACAACTCGCCGCCGGCCCCGTCGGCGCGCGGCGGCAGGCGCTCGCGCCAGCGGTGGATCGATTTATAGACGCGCAGCAGGAAGCGTTTCGCGCCCTCGATGCCCTCCTCCTGCCAGCGCAGGTCGTTCTCGATGGGCGCGGCGAAGAGCGAGAACAGGCGCGTGGCGTCGGCCCCGAAGGCCCGCACCATCTCGTCTGGATCGACGCCGTTGTTGACCGACTTCGACATCTTCTCGAACGGCCCGACCTCGACGGGCAGCCCGTCCGAGAGGGAGACGGCGCTGGTCACGCGCCCCTTCTCGTCGCGCGCCACCCGCACGTCGGCCGGGTTGAAGTAGACTTTCTGCCCCGGCTCCTCGCCGCCGCGGTAGAAAGTCTCGGCGACGACCATGCCCTGCGTCATCAAATTCCGCACCGGCTCGTTGAAGGAGACGAGTCCGATGTCGCGCATCATCTTCGTCCAGAAGCGCGTGTAGAGCAGGTGCATGACGGCGTGCTCGACGCCGCCGATGTACTGATCGACCGGCGTCCAGTAGCCGGCGACTTTGGGATCGAACGGCGCGTCCGGGTTCTTCGGATCGGCGTAGCGGAAGAAGTACCACGACGAATCGACGAACGTGTCCATCGTGTCGGTCTCGCGCCGCGCCGGCTCCCCGCACTTCGGGCAGGTCGTGTTGACGAACTCCTCGACGTTCGCCAGAGGCGATCCGCCCTCGCCCGTGAACTCCGCGCGTTCGGGCAGCAGAACGGGCAGTTGATCTTCCGGCACGGGCACGGCCCCGCAGCCGTCGCAGTAGACGACGGGGATCGGCGCGCCCCAGAAACGCTGGCGCGAGATGCCCCAGTCGCGCAGCCGGTAGGTCGTCGCCGGCTCGCCGAAACCTTCTTTCCGCGCGAACTCGGCCATCTCGCGGATCGCGTCCGCCGAGAGCTTGCCGCTCCAGTCGGCAGAGTTGACGAGGATGCCGTAGTCGGTGAAGGCGTGCGGCATGGCGACCGACTGATCCTCGCTCACGGGGTCGTGGGGGATCTGCTCCTGCTGGTGCGAGACGCGCTCGATGACGCGGCGGATCGGCAAGCTATACTTCTGCGCGAACTCGAAGTCGCGCTCGTCGTGCGCCGGGACGGCCATCACCGCGCCCGTCCCGTACTCCATCAGCACGTAGTTCGCCACCCACACGGGAATCTGCTCGCCGCTGAACGGGTTGAGCGCGAACAGCCCCGTCGCCACGCCCTCCTTCTCCACGTCCTCGCCCGGCTGACGCGCCGCCGCCATCCGCTCGGCGCGCGCGCGCTCGACGAACCGCCCGACCTCGGCCTTCAGCAGCGACTGCCGGACGACCGGGTGCTCGGTCGAGACGACGACCGCGGTCGCGCCGTAGATCGTGTCGATGCGCGTCGTGAAGACGCGGATGCGTTCATCAGAGTCTTTGATCTGAAACTCGACGAACGCGCCGGCGCTCTTGCCGATCCAGTTGCGCTGCATCGTCAGCACGCGCTCCGGCCAGCCCGCCTCGATCTCCTTCATGCCTTCGAGCAGTTCCTCGGCGTAGTCGGTCGTGCGGACGAACCACTGTTCGAGGTCGCGCTTCTCGACCGCCGCGCCGCAGCGCCAGCACACCCCGCCCGACGACTGCTCGTTCGACAACACGGTCGCCTCCTGCGGGCACCAGTTGACCGGCGAGTTCTTGCGGTAGATCAGCCCGCGCTCCAGCATCCGCAGGAAGAACCACTGATCCCACTTGTAGTATTCGGGCGTGTGGGCCGCGATCTCGCGCCGCCAGTCGTAAGAGACGCCCAAGCGCCGCATCTGCCCGCGCATGTGCGCGATGTTCTGCTCCGTCCAGTCGCGCGGCATGATGCCGCGCTTGATCGCGGCCTGCTCGGCGGGCTGGCCGAAGCTGTCCCAGCCGATGGGGTGGATGACGTTGAAGCCTTGCAGCCGCTTGAACCACGAGAGCGCGTCGCCGATGGCGTAGTTGCGCACGTGGCCCATGTGCAGGAAGCCCGACGGGTACGGCAGCATCTCCAGACAGTAAAACTTCGGGCGCGCGTCGTCAGGCTCGACCTCGAACGCGCCCGACTCGGCCCAGCGCCGCTGCCACTTCTCCTCGATCTTTTCCGGGAAATACTTTTCGTCCATCATCCCTCACCTTCCCTCCAACCTTACACAACTCCGCGCGGCGAACGCACGGCGGCGCGCGCCTCGCCCCGATTTTTTTTCTGACTCGCGGATTTGGCAGAGTGTCGCCGCTCCCGGCTGGGTGCGCTGCTGGCGCGCGCACAGAAGGGCGCGCGCGGCCGGGGCGGCTACGTAAGGAGGAGTTTGGTCTGTGGGCGGTAGGAGCTGTTCACCGAAGATGGCCCTGCTTTCACGCCGCCATCTTACCCCAAGCGGCGCGCCGCTTTCAACACGTTTCGCGGCGCGCCGCAGTCCCGCCGGCCGGGGCGCGGGTCACGGGTTTTGCAGGTCGTCGATGATCGCCCGCGCGATGGCCGCCGCGATGTCGGCCCGCACGGCGGCGGCGTTCGTGCTCAGGTTCAACAGTTGATCGACCGCCTTCACGTCGATGAACTCGATTTCCAGCAGGCACGCGCGGCAGCGCCTGACGCCGCCCGTGTTGCCGAGCGACACGTCGCTGAGGACGCCGAACCTCGCCTCCTTAACGCCCCGGTCGTCAGCCCCCGGATCGTGTGCCCTGATCGTGCTGAAGACCGCGGTCTGGATGCGCTGGGCGAACCTCCTGTCGGCGGCGAGGTTCGTGTTGTCGGAGGGGTGGCGCACGTAGGTCTCCGTCCCGCGCGAGACCTTGTTGAAGCCGTTGTAGTGGATGCTGAGGAAGCGATCCGCGCTGTGGGTCCTGGCGAAGCCGGCCCGATCCCGCAGGCTGAGATTCCTGTCGGTGTCGCGCGTCATGATCACCTTGATCGTGTGGCCGCCGGCGGCCGCGGCGGCATTCAGGGCGTCGCGCACCTCCAGCGACTGCCTCAGAGTCATGTTCTTCTCAAGGAACCCGCTCGGGCTGACGGCGTGGTTAGCGTCCGAGCCTCCCACGTTGTGCGTGCCTCCGTGGCCGGGGTCGATTATCACTGTGCCACTAGCCATGTGAATCTTCTCCTTTTTTAGTAGCGGATCAATTTCTGATCGGACGAGGGCCGCCCGCCCGTCAATCCGCGGGGGCTGGTCGGCCGGCGCAGCCGTCATCCAAACGGTTATGCCGGGCCGGGGCAAAACGTTTCGGCGGGTCGGCCGGGCGCGAGGGTTGCGGCGCGCGCGCCGCGCCGCCTCACTGCTCTTCCAGACAGTCGCTCCGCCCGTCCTCGCCGCAGCGGAAGAGCGCGGGCGCGTGCTGCGCGGTGAACTCGCGGACGCTGCGCCAGACGCGCGTCCGGCCGTACTTCTCTTCCGTCCACCCGAGCCGCTCCTTGTCGCGCCAGACGCCGGAGAAGGCCCGCTCCTCGCCGCCGCCGGCGAGGTGGTAAGACTCGTGCAAGAGGATGACGGCGCGCTCGGTGTCGTCGGCCGGGTGCGCGAAGAAGTCCGGGTAGAGCGTGACGACTTCGAAGGGGAAGTTGGTCGCGGCGTAGGCTTCGCGGTGGCCCATGTAGCGGTTCCACCAATTGTCCGTCGAGCGGTAGGTGGCGAGGCGCAGCAGCCGCGCGCTGTCGCCGAGGCCGCGCTCGTCGAGCAGCGCGACGGCGCGGTCGACCAACTCCTGCTGCTCGGCCGTGACCGGCTCCGAAGTGACGCGCAGCGAAACGTAGGCGGCGACGAGGAACAGCGCGACGACCCCGGCGACCACGAGCG
>DATCVD010000429.1:0-8461 GCA_036567125.1 Pyrinomonadaceae bacterium
GGGCGCGGCTCGCGGCGGCACGCCGTTCGGGGCAAAGAGGACGAATGCGACTCGATACTGCGGGGCGGGATTCGGCGGCCGCGTGCCGTCCCAGTTGACGGGCACCTGCGTGAGCGAGAAGGCGGGCAGCATCGTCAGGGCGACGGGGCGAGGGCTGTTGAAGACGGCTAGCGTCGGGTTCCAGTTCAACACGTAGTCGCTGCACGGGTCGGCAGCAGAAGCCACGAGGCGGCCGTCGAGTCGCATGTTCGTCAAGTGCTGCTCCGAGAGTATGCGCTCGCGCAACGCGGGGCGGGGCCGCAGCGCCGGGAGGACGTTCGAGCGCAGGCGGCGCTGCGTGGCTTGCGACTGCCCGGCGTCGAGAATCCACGGCGTCGTCTGCTCGCCGCCGACCGTGAAGCTGACATCGAGTTCGGCGCTGAAGGAGAAGCTGACCGAGACGAAAAGAATCTCGACATCCGCCTCGACGCTGACCTCCACGTCAAGCCGGAAGATCGTCGGCTTGTACGCCTCGAAGACGACGCTCGCCTGCGCGTACGCTTCGACCGTCGCCGAGACCTTGATGACGCCGAAGTCAACCTTACCGTACAGCTTGCCGTGGATGGCTGCGACGCCCTGTGCCCAGTAGAACTTCGCCGGCGCAACGGCGCTGCTCGCCGGGTTGAACCACGCGAAGACGCCCTGAAAAATGACCTCGACCTGCACGTAGATGCCGCCCGAGAGGGGGCCGACGGAGATCTCCTTCCCGACGCCGACCGCGAGGCCCACGCCCACTTCGAGCACGGGCGCGAACGTGCCGTTGGCGATCCGCGGCACGCGGCGCGAGGTGCTGCCGTTCAGGACGCCGAAGTAGAGGCCGCCGCGCCCGATGAAGGGGAAGACCTCGACGGTGAACGAGCGGTCGTAGTTGCGTTCGTGCGGGAAGCCGAGGTCGATCAGGAAATTGCCGTTCGTGTAGACCTCGACGACGATGACGCCGAGCGTAACGGACACTTCGCCGAAGTCGAAGCGGCGGAACGCCTCCGGCAGTTGCAGCTCGACGCGGAACATGCCGATGTCGTCGGTGATCTTCTTGTACAGAATCTCGAACTGAAGGCCGGCGAACGAGCCGGCGCGCTCGCCGCGCAGCCCGACGGACAGTCCGTAAAGACGCGGGTCGTTGAAGATGATGCCGAGATCAATCGTGTCGAGCAGCGTGAGGTCGATGCCTATGAGCCATTCGCTGTCGGCGGCGAAACGAAGCCCCTGTCCGGTCGGCTGTTGCAGCGGATTAGTGGAAGGGTCTGCCGGAGGCTTCATGGTCTGCGCGAGCAGATCGAGCGAGCCGCGGACGGTGTCGGGGAACTGCGCGCGCGGGGTGACGCGCTGGCCGACGCCGAGGTAGCGCACGTCGAGAAGCGTCTCGCCGCCCGCGCCGATTGACGGCGGCGGATCGTTGACCACGTCCCACGAGAGCGGCTTGTCCGTGTACTGCTTGCCGAGGAGTTGGCCGTAGAGGACGAGGTTGACCGAAGGCTCGCCCTCGCGGCGAACGTACCGCACGCCGATCTTATCGACGCGCATGATCGTCAGGTCGAGGTCGGCGTCGTACGTCAGTTCGACGAGGTTCTCCGTCGGATCAATCAGCAGCTTGAAGCGCGAGAGCTCGATTCGGTTGAGGATGTCCCACGGCGGCTCAAGCCGGTAGCCTATCGTCGGCGCGGCGAGGTTGACCAGATACTCAAGGATGCCCCCGAGTGTGACGCCGCCGAGCTGGACGGTGATGGCCTGATGCCGATTCGGCGCTTCGCCGCGCCAACCCGTGACAGCCGAAATCCAGAGTTCCCCGAACTCGATGCGGAACGTGTAGGTCGGCTCTTCGACGTCGAGGGTGATGCCGACTTCGACGGCGATCTTATTGATCGCGAACCGGCCGACGAGCGTTCCCTCGGCTGGCTGTTCGGGGACGGCGCGGCGGATGTCAACCGCCGCGCTCGCGGAGATGTTGAGCTCGCTGCCGAAGAGTCGCGGCGTCCACCGCCCGACGACCTTCCCCGCCACATGGTACCGTTTCGACGTCGTAGCAAATTCGGCGCTGAGGGCTTCGAGCTGCACCGACGGCAGCGATGCGGGCGGCGTGACGCCGAGGAAGTTGAAGGCGAGGCGGGCGAGATCGACGGTGGTGTCGGGATAAAGCCCGCCACGGAAAATCCACCCGTCAAGCAAGTCGCTCCCGGTGTACTCCGCGCCGACGTAAAAATAGGGCACGTCGTCTTCGTCCGGCTCCGGCGTCAACCCCTTGAGCGCGAATTGTCCGACGATGGCGCCGGTGATCGATCCCTGCGAGACGCTGATGTTGAAGAGGAGCCCCTGTAGCGTAATCGAGACGGTGCCGAGCAGTGGCACCGTCCAGTCCATCGTCATCACGGCCGTGGCGTCGTAAGTCCGCAGCGCCGGGTCGGCGGCGAAATCGAGCGCGGTAATCTTCATCCCCGTTTGCGTCGGCGGGCCGGGGTTGCCGAAGTAGTAGGTGAAGGCGTCTCCGATGGGAATCATGTCTCCCGCGCGGAGGCTCCCGACGATGATGAACTGCGGGACGTAGGCGAGGATGTCGATGTTAAAGGAGATGGGGTCGGCCGGTATCTGGTCGGGGTCGCGGAGCACCGTGCGCGGGCTCGGCGCGCGCATCTCGGGGCCGAAGCGCACCGTGCCGTAGACCGACCCGCCGATGTAATGCTCGTCGCTGCCGCCGACCCGCGTCGTCCCGACCACCCAACGCGTGCCGACATCACGCACGCGGACGTACGGGATCGGGGGGTTCCACTCCTTGCTGGACGCCAGCGTGATGGCGCTGTAGTCGACCGAGGGGAGGCTGCCGGGGCCGGTCGGCGCGGCGACGACGAACTCCAGTTCCGAGATGCCGAACCCGCTCCACTCGTCGAAGCCCTGCGGCACGACCAGCGAATCGAGGGGCACATCGAGGAGCGCGGCCACCTCCGTCAGGCTTTGCCCGAGGCCGGCGGGCGGGTCGAACGTGGCGCGGAACCGCCAGTTCGCGTCGGAGGCGAGCAGCACCACGCTGACTTCGCCGTGGATGCTTCCGAAATCGAGTGACGCGACGACGTTGACGACCGAGAAGGAGGTTCGGCCCCAGACTGTTTGCTCAAGGTCGTTGACGACGACGAGATTGAGGCCGGCGTTGTGCAGAGACGCGCCCAGCAGGTTGAAGGACAGTGCGGGCGAGACCGCCCTCAAGTCCATCGACGGGGGGTCGTTGGCCGTCGGCGGCAGCGTCACCCGCCCTTCGAGCCGCAGCGGCCACGGGGCGAACAGCGCCTCGTACTTGGCAAAGACGCCCGAAGGCGAAAGATAGCCCGCGAGGTGCAGCGACCCTTCGCCCGCGGGGGCGTCGTTGCTGGCGGAGAAGACGGGCTGCCCGAGGCTGAGGTCTTTGAGGAAAGAATCTGCGTACCCGACCGTTCCCGTCTCCTCTAAGAGCACTTCTGTCTCCGGCAGGTTCTGGAAGGTGGTCGAGAAAGTCCAGTGCGGGTCGGTGATGCTGAGCGACAGCGTGAACACGTCCTGACCGCCCGCCGAGATGATGGTCAAAGACGCCGAGACGTTCGACGTGGTGGCGGCGTTGCGAAGCGCCCAGGTTCCCCGGCCGGTGAGCGTCACGGCGCCGGGCTGCGCCAGTTGCGCGTCCGTCAGGACGTAGGTCGCGTCGATGTTGAAGAGCGCCAGCACGGCCCGGAGCGGGGCCAGCGACGGCTTCTGCTGCGCGGCGGCGTAGAGGTCTATCTGCCGGTTGAGAATGCTGTCGCGGAGGTCACGATAGATTTCGTTGAGGGCCATGATGATGACTCAGCGGATGACGCGCAGCCCTCGCAGTCGGGACGCGGCGGTGCGTGGCCGTACCCCGGACGCGGCGCGATGGCTCAGCGGGATGCGCGCCGCTTCCCGCGCCGGGGCGACCGGCAGTTGCTCAGGCGGCTCGCTGCGTGGGAGGTTCAGGGAGGCGACCTCCGGCCAGACGAGGGGCGCGAATCCCGCTCTGACGGACTCGGCCAGCACGGCGCGGTTCGAGCGCGTCCTGATCGTCTTCGTTCCATTACGTTCGACGGTGAATGACCATTGCGCGCCCAGTGGCGGCGACTGGATGTTCTTCTTGGCCGTAAACTCCGTGGCCGCCTCTGCCGGATCCGGCGGGAAGAGCACGCCCTTCTGCTGGTTGGCCGTGAAGTATCGCGTCGTGAAGATGTTCCGCTGCGTCTGCACCGAGTACCAGCCGTCGGCGGGCGGCCACTTCTCGCTCGATGTGGCACTCTTATTGAACTGATACTTGTGCTCCAAAAGGTAGGCGTTGCAGAAGTGATTGTTGGTTCCCTTAAGGGCATCGTCTTTAAACCAGACGGTGCTTGAGAGCTTCGGCCAGAAGTAGCTCATCACGCGCATGGACGGGTGCTTAAAACCTTCGTTCTGGTCGGCGCTGGCGCTGATGGTCTGGGCGTTGACGTAGCCGACGAATTTTTCGAGGCTCTTCTCGGCAAGCGTCTGGTCTTTTCTGACGCTGGTGGTGAAGTTGAAGGTCGTCCGCTCGCTGCTGTGATGCGGCATCGTGACCATGAAGCAGGCGAGGGCGCCGGCGTCCTCAAGAACCTTGTTGCATTTGAGGATTGTCAGCCCGGTGGCGTCCCCGGTAATGAGGTTATCGTTGCGTGCGTAGTAGACGTTGACGACGAGCGACTTAGAGTTAATGCTGTAGCCGTTAGGCCTGGTTGGCGTTCTGGAAACCGCGCTCCGATCAACGCCCGCGTACCCGACGTTGCCGATGACGAGGTAGAAGTAAACGTCGTCAGACTGATGAAAATACTTCCACCCTCCCGGTTTAGATACCCAACCCGATTCGTCATTGCTCCACGTCACGGTTCCATTTTTCACGCCGGGCGGCAGGTACTTTTCCGCCAGCGTCAGGTAGTCCGTCTTATTCTTTGTGTACTTCGGGCGGGAGCCGCCATAGAAAATCTTTTTGATGGTGAGAACCGGTTTGGTGGGGTTCTTCGCGGAGGGCGGATCGAAGTTTTCGAGGAGGACGGCCAACAGGTTGATGTGATCGTTATCGCTGTGCGAGAGGATGAGCGCGTCGAGCGTGGGCGGTTTCATAAGTTTCAGCTTGTCTACCACGTACTGCGCGGCTGCCCTCCCGGCCGTCTTGACCGTAGCGAACTCCGAGCCGAGATCAATCAGGACGAGATGAGTCGGCGTCGCCGTACCGTTGTAGACCTCTATCAGATTGCCTGACCCCTGCCCGACATCGAGCACCTGCACGTTGATTTCCGTGGACACGTCAGACTCCCTCTCCCGGCGGCAGGCCGCGCCGCCCCGACAGCAGACGCCGCGCGGCGCGCGTGCTCGCTCGACCGGCCGGCGGCCGGGCCGCCACGTTACCGGTCTTCTTACTGTTTTCGTCAGGCGCGTACGCGCCGTACCAGCCGAGCGACGCGCGGCCGCTCCCGTCGGGATTGCCGAAGAGGAACACGTCGGCGTTGCCGGGCGGGAAGCTCCAGCCGAGTATCGAAAGCGCGAAGCGGCGCATGCGGAGCATGTAGCTGCGCCGGCGCGTCTCGGGGTCGTCGTCGTGCGCCTGAAACTGGAAGCTGCGGAAGCCGAGGCGGACGACCCCCTGAATCGGCAGCACCGACGAGAGCGGGTCGCCGCTCGACGTGCGCAGGCCGACATAGACCGGCGGCTCTTCGTCCGTCAGGCCGGGCGACCACGCGGCCAGCAGCGTCAGCGGGAGGCCGACGCTGCCGGCGAGCGCGCCGAGCGTACCGAGGTCGAGGTCGAAGCTGATGCCGTACCACGGCGGCGTCAGAGGCGTCTGCGCGACGGGCGCGGAGACCGAGACGTAGCCGAGGTCTTCGGGCCTCTGCCCGCGGCTGTCGCCGTTCGACGCCGGCGGCGGGAGGGCGGCGACGCAACCGCTGACGCGCGCCGGGAAGTTCTGCGCGAGCGAGCGCGGGCGCGCGAGGCTGTTGACGAGGTCGAAAGAGATGCGCTGCCCCTCGAAGGCGCGGAACGTCTGCGTCTGCGGCGAGGCGAGCGGGAACGAGAGGCGGATGTTCAGGTTCCCGTAGCGGAGATACCCGTCGGCCGGCTCCGACCCTTCGGGCCACCAGCGTTCGCGCCCGTAGGAGAAGAGGTCGAACGCCGCGAGTTCGGCGAAGCGGAGGTTGCCGGAGAGGATGAAGTCGGTCGTGACGGTGTGGGCCGTGTCGGTGCCGGTGGCCGTCTGTAGCTGAACGGCGAGCACCTCGACGCTCTGGAGCGCCGAGCGCGCGAGGTCGAAAACGTTCAGACCGCGCAGCGCGAAGCTGTACGACGGTGCGCCGCTCCGGCGCTGGAAGCCGCCGTCGAGGACGAGGTTATTCCCGCGTTCGGCTTGCTGCTTTGTCAACTCCGCGCCGAAGAGTTGATTCATCATCAACTCGACCTGCGCGGAGAAGTCGGCGAGGCGCGCGTTGGCGAACCGGGCGCGCAGCCCGAGCGTCTTGAAGGCGAAAAAGATTCCGTGGTCGAGGACGAGGTCGTACGGATCGCTGTAATCGATGAGCGCGAAGACGGCAGTCTGGCGGAGCGTGACGGCGGTCGCGGTCACGTCGAACGGCGTCACCGCGAAGCCGATGTGATGCGCGTAAAACTGCCCGAGGTCGATCCCGGCGGTGATGAACTGCAATTCCGGCGGCAACTCCGCGACGGAGATCGGCGCGTTGAGGAAGAGGACGCCGTTCCACGCCTGGTCGTTGACGACGTGATCGTAGAAGTTTCTGTATGGCGTCCCCGGCGGCGCCTCTTCGGCGGCGGCGAAGATGTCCATGATGCGACCCTGCGTCGGTCTTACGTCCCTTGACGAGTCCTCCGCCGCCTCGCGCCACGCCCACGCGCCCGCGTCCGCAACCATCTCGCCGAGCGTGCGGTTGCAGAACTTGAAGATCATCATCGTCGGACTCTCGCCGCCGCGCCAAGACCGCGGCGAGAGTTGGAACTTCCACCCTTCCAGATCGGGCTTGAGCAGCCCGGCGACGGGGAGGATCAGTCCGACGTAGTCGTGCGCGACCGGATCGATGGCGGAAACGAACGACTCCTCGTCGTCGAAAATCGGGTAGGGGGGGCGGCGTTGGCCGAGCAGGTTGTCGAGTGCCGCGGCGACGGCCGGCGGCACGCCCCGCGCGGGCAGCAGGGCGAGCGTCGCCGGATCGAGCCGGTAGCGGACGGACGCCGACGCCACCAACTCGGCGACGTTCGAGACGACGAAGAAGACCTCGTTCGCCAGCAGCGCGGCCCGGAACTTCGGGCCGAGGTTCGTGAACCCGAGGAGCGAATCGGCCGGCCCCGGCGCGTTGCCGATCACGACGCCCGTGAGCCGCGCCTTGTCGTTCGTGAGCGCGCCGACGAGCCCTTGCGGCGTGACGGCGAGCGGCAGGGCATCACCCTCGTCGGAGACGGAGGCCGGTGGCAGTCCGACCGCCGCGCGGCGGGCCGGCGCGAGGGCCGCCTCCTCCAACAAGCGGGCCGCCGTGGCGAGCCGCGGGTCGAGTCCGGCATAGACGCCGACCGGCAGCGTCGCGGGCGTGGGGCCACCCGCCGCGTAGGTCGGCAGCGTGGCCGACACCATCTCGACGAAATCCATGAAACCCGTGCCGAGGTCGGTGCCGAAGGTGAAGAGCGGCGATTGCCGCGGCTGCGCGTAATAAGGGATGCCCGCGGCGCCAGCCTGCGAGGGTAGGAACGCGACGTAAGAGGTGGTCGCAAGCGCCGTCAGGCGGGGCGTTTCGCCCACGGTGCTGGAGCGTTTGACGGCCTGCGGCGCGAACGCGGGCTGACCCGCGCGGAAGAAGGCGATGCCGCCGCCGCCGCGTGGCAACCCGGCGTATTCGAGCCCCGACATTCCGAGTATCAGACGGTCCAGGGCCGGGTCGGGGCCGCCTTCCGCGCGCGCTTCCGGCGGCCGCACGGCGACGGTAAACGCTCCGTCGGGCGCGAGGTAGTAGTCGAAGTAAGGCTCGGACGGCTCGGGCGCGGCGAAGATCGGCGAGACGCAGAAGGCGATGCGAGCCGGCCATAGCGGCGTGGTCGCGGCGAGCGGGGTGAGCGTCGTTTTGTAGCCGCGTGCGGTGACGAAAAAGGCGTCGAGCGCGGCGGGGGCTCCCGCGCCGCCCGCGTCGAAGAAGGCGAGGTGACTGCGCCCGGCCGCGGTCGGGTTGAGCGGGTCGAAACTGAGATGGAGGGTGAGCTCGTCGTCACCCTGCCTCAGGATCGGCATCGAGACGACGGTGACATCCGTCTCGTTCGTCGCGTCTTCCGCAGGGATGACGTAACGCAGCCCGACCCCGAGTTCGGCCATCCCGTCGCCGCCGCCGACCGAGATCGTCGCCACCCACGCGCCGACCGACGGGCCTGCGAGCGCGACGGCCGCGGAGCC
>DATCVD010000430.1:0-4701 GCA_036567125.1 Pyrinomonadaceae bacterium
GATCTGATGGCCGGCACGCCGATCCCCGGCCTCGTCCCGCTCCCGACCATCGCGATGGCCCCGATGCCGACCGCGCACGTCTCCATCGTCAACGGCCAGCCGCAGGTTCCCGCAACCGGCTTCCCCGGCTTCCCCTTCTACGTGCCGGGCGTCGCGGGCCACCGCCCGCCGCACCCGCCGCTCGACACCGTCCACGACGGCGGCCTCCCGCGCCACGTCATCCGCGGCGGCGTGGTCACGCACCACAAGGAGCACGACCCCGCGTTCAGCGTGCAGAAGGCGCGCCTCGACTTCGACAAGCACGTCGAGAAGGCCGACGCGCTCGACGTCCCCGAGACGGGGACGGCGGCCGAGCGGGTGGCGATGGACTTCCACGCCAAGACCGGCCACGCCAGCTTCACGCCCGAAGGCCAGACGGCCGAGTTCAAGACCAACGGCCTGCCGGCGATTGCCGGCGCGCCCTTCGCCGACCCGTGCCGCCAGCAGGACGGGTGGAACCTGAAGACGCGCACCTACAAGTCCGCGAACCTCCAGCTCGACGTGACCTTCAACAAGGCCGGCTGGCACTTCCCGCAGCAGCGCATCGCCGTGCTGTGGAGCGACGTGGAGGCCACCAGGAACGGCACGCGCCCGCCCGAGCCGCTGTTCTTCCGCGCCAACTCGAACGAGTGCATCGAGTTCTACCACACGAACCTCGTGCCGAAGGTTTACGTGCAGGACGACTTCCAAGTCCGCACCCCGACCGACGTGATGGGCCAGCACATCCACCTCGTCAAGTTCGACGTGACGGCGTCGGACGGCGCGGGCAACGGCTGGAACTACGAGGACGGCACCTTCTCGCCCGAAGAGGTCTTGGGCCGCATCAAGGCCATTAACGCCGGCGGCGGCCTGCTCAAGGCCGACGGCACGGGCCGCGTCCAGTTGGCCCCGAAGGCCCACCCCGTGCTCGGCGTCTCCGGCGCGCAGACGACCGTCCAGCGCTGGTTCGCCGACAACGTGATGAACAACGGCCGCAAGGACAGGACGCTGCGCACCGTCTTCTCGCACGACCACTTCGGCCCCTCGACCCACCAGCAGGTCGGCTTCTATCAGGGCTTGGTGATCGAGCCTGCCAACTCGCGCTGGCGCAACCCGGAGAAGCAGAACGAGTTCTTCGGCGAGGGCGGCCGCGCCGACGGCGGCCCGACGAGCTGGCGCGCCGACATCCTCTGGGTCAACCCGGAAACGGGCAGGGACGAGAGCTACCGCGAGTTCCTGCTGGAGTTCTCCGACTTCCAGCTGGCCTACAAGAAGGGCGGCGGCGGCACGGCGGCCAACCCCGTCCCCGACCCGCACAACGTCATCAACCCGCCGGCCAAGGACGAGGCGGACTTGCCCGTGCTGGTCAAGCCGGCCGAGCAGTGCCCCGGCTCCAACGCCGCGCCGCCGTGCCCCGAGGCCGTCTCGGCGGCCGACCCCGGCACGATGGTCGTCAACTACCGCAACGAGCCGGTGGCCCTGCGCGTGCGCGACCCGCAGACCAACGCTCAGGCGAAAGACCCGGCGACGGGGCTGCCCGTCGAGGCCGGCGATCTGTCGCACGTCTTCCGCTCGCTGACGACGCGCAAAGACCCCGACTTCAACACGCAGCCCGGCTGGGTGCCGAAGCTGACGCTCGACGTGAAGGAGGGCGACCCGGCGACGCCGCTGCTGCGCGCCTACGAGGACGACCGCGTTCAGGTGCGCGTGCTGGTCGGCGGCTTCGAGGAGAGCCACAACTTCGGCGTGCAGGGGATGCGCTGGCTCTTCGAGCCTTCCGACCCGAACTCCGGCTTCCGCGGCAACCAGATGATGGGCATCTCGGAGCACTACGAGTTCGAGATCCCGCAGTTCCCGCGCAGCACGAAGGATCACTTCGTCGACTACAGGTACGCCCCCGGCTCGGCCACGGACGATCTGTGGAACGGCATGTGGGGCATGCTCCGGGCCTACAGCGCCAAGCGCAGCGACGCGCAGAACGACCTGCTGCTCGAACTCCCGAACAACCCGAAGGGGCTGACGAAGTACGAGAACAAGAGCACGTTCAAGGGCGTCTGCCCGGCCGACGCCCCGTCGCGCCCCTTCGACGTGACGGCCATCCTCGCGCGCGACGTGCTGCAAGCCGGCACGCTCGTCTACAACCACCGCGGCAACCAGAACGGCCGCCTGCACGACCCGACGGCCATCATGTTCGTCCGCACGGAGGACATCCGCGCCGACGGCAAGCTCAACCCCTTCCTGCTGCCCGAGCCGCTCATCCTGCGGGCCAACGCGGGCGACTGCATCGAGGTGACGTTGCGCAACAAGCTGCCCGGCACCACGCCGATGCCCGATCTGGCCGGCTACAACACGCTGCCCATGATCGTCAACGGCTTCAACGCCAACGACGTGGCCCCGTCGAACGAGGTCGGCCTGCACCCGCAGCTCGTCTTCTTCGACGTGAGCCGCAGCAACGGCATGAACGTCGGCCACAACAACGTGCAGACCGTCAAGCCCGGCCACTCCGGCAGCTACCAGTGGTACGCCGGCGGCATCACCATCGACAACAGCAACCCGGCCAGCCCGGGCCGCTGGGTCGCCAACCCGATCGAGTTCGGCGCCGTCACCCTGTCGTCGTCCGACCCGATCAAGCACTCGAACAAGGGGGCCGTCGGCGCCCTCATCATCGAGCCGCAAGGCTCGACGTGGCCGGAGTACGAGATGATCTTGAACCCCGACCTGTCGAGCGGCAGCCGGGAGCTGTGGACGCGCTCGCAGGTGACGGTGACGAAGCCGGACGGCACGACCTTCCGCGACTTCGCCCTGATCTTCCAGAACGACGTCAACCTCCGGTACGCCGACGGCTCGCCGGTCAAGAACACGGCCGAGGCCGAGGACGCCGAGGACTCCGGGCAGAAGGCGTTCAACTACCGCACGGAACCCATGTGGAAGCGCATGGACTTCGCGCCCGAAACGCACCTCAGCTGCGGCTGGTGGGACGAGTTCGGCAACCCGCGCGGCGAGAGGGACGAGTTCGGCAACCCGGTCACCGAGTGCACGAACCAGAAGGACTTCACGAACTCGCTGTCGAACCAGAAGGTCGGCGGTGAAGACCCCGTGACGCCCATCTTCACGGCCCGCGCGGGCGAGCAGGTGCGCTTCCGCGTCCTGCACCCGGCCGGCCACGCGCGCAACAGCGTCTTCCAAGTGCACGGGCACATCTGGGAGGAGGAGCCGTACACGAACAACTCGTCCGTGCTCGGCAGCAACCCGCTCTCCGAGTGGAAGGGCTCGCAGTACGGCATCGGGCCGGGCAGCCACTTCGACATGATGCCCAAGCACGGGGCGGGCGGGGCGCTCCGCGTGCCGGGCGACTACCTCTACCGCGATCAGGGATCCTTCCCGTTCAGCGGCGGCCTGTGGGGCATCTTCCGGGTGACCCCATAACGGAAGGGCGGATCGGCGGGTAGCTTTGGGATAGAGCGGGCCCGCCGTACGTCCGAACCTGCGCGGGGCGGATCGGTTCCGGCCGATCCGCCCCGCGCAGCTATTGATAGAAGCTGTTAGCTGTTAGCTGTTAGCCGTTAGCTTTCGGAAAAAGAAGGCGGGAGACAGTTCGTAAGTGACTGTCTCCCGCCTTCGGTTTTTCATGGGCCGCGCGTCCTGCCAACGGCTAACGGCTGACGGCTTCGCGCGACGGCGGCGTCAGGAAAGAACCTTCCGCCGCCGGTAAACGCTGAAGGGCTAGTAGGGTTGCGGCGCGGCGGTGTTCAACTCGCCGAGCGTGGCGCGCAGTTGATCTTCGCGCCCGCCGCGGTTGACGGTCAGCGTCACCTCCGCGCCGGGCTGCGCGCTGGCGACGGCGTTGCGCAGCGAGTTCGGGTCGGCGACGGGCGAGCCGTTGAAGCCCGTGATCAAGTCGCCCTGCTTTAACCCGGCCCGATCCGCCGGGCCGCCCGGCACGACCGAGTTGACGAGCGCGCCGCGCACCTCGCGCAGGCCGAGGCTCTGCGCGATGTCGGACGTGACCGGCTGGATCGTCACGCCGAGGCTGCCGCGGCGCACGCGGCCGTTGCGGACGAGCTGCTCCATCACGCTCCGCGCCATGTTGCTCGGGATGGCGAAGCCGATGCCGATGTTGCCGCCCGTGGGCGACAAGATCTGCGAGTTGATGCCGACGAGCTGGCCCGCCGTGTTGACGAGCGCGCCGCCGGAGTTGCCTTGATTGATCGGCGCGTCCGTTTGCAGGAAGTCCTCGAAGCTGCCGTCGCTCAAACCCGTCGCGCGGCCCTTCGCGGAGATGATGCCGGCGGTGACGGTCTGCTCAAGCCCGAGCGGGTTGCCGATGGCCAGAACCACGTCGCCGACGCGCGCCGCGTCCGAGTCGCCGACCGGGAGCACGGGCAGGTTCCGTTCCTCGACCTGCAAGACCGCCAGATCGCTTGGCGGGTCGGAGCCGACGACGCGCGCCGGGTAGCTGCGCCGGTCGCTCAACTCGACCCTGATCTCGTCGGCCCCGTCGATGACGTGGTGGTTCGTCAGGACGTGGCCGTCGGCCGAGACGATGACGCCGGAGCCTAAGCCGCGCTGCTGGCGCGGCGGCTCGTTCTGCGGCGCGCGCGGCGGGCCGAAGAAGTCGTGGAAGCCGGGGTCGTCGTAGAACGGGTGCTGGCGCGGCGCACGCACGCGCCGCGCCGAGTGGAC
>DATCVD010000431.1:0-2268 GCA_036567125.1 Pyrinomonadaceae bacterium
CGCCTCGGCCCGCGCGCCGAGCCGGACGCCGGTGAAGTGCAAATCGCGCCCGTCGCTTCCGACGACGACCGCGTCGCGCCCCATCTGCTCGATGCGGTCAACGCCGTGCGGCAGCCCGATCTCGTCCACGCCGCCGCCGCCGGCCCAGCGCACGGCGTAGAGATTCGCGCCCTTCCCCTGTTCGAGCCGGCCCCAGCCGCTGCCCATGCCGTAGAGCACGAAGTCGCCGACGAAGCGGTTCTGGAACGTGTAGCCTTCGGGCGTCGGCAACCGCCGGTAGCTCGACGGCGGCGCGTCGGTCGTGCCGTCCGCGAAGCTGCTGTCGACGGGGACGCGCAGCAGCGCCACGTCGCCCCGCGAAACTTCCGAACTCCACATCGCCTCGCCCCCGCCCCCGCTGCGGACGAGCACGTTCAGGTGCCGATCCGCGCTCTCAAGGAACGAGAACTGATCGACGGGGCTGCCCGCGACGCCGAGCGCCGAGGGGGCCGAGCCGTCGAGCGGCATCCGGTAGAGCGTCGAGCGCGCCGCCGCGCGCCGCTTGGCCTCCGCGTCCCAGCGCGGCCAGTCGGTCGTCCAGACGTAGACCGATTCCGGCGAGACGTAGAAGACGCGGCCCGGCGCGCCGAGGACGGCCGTCGCCTCGCACGCGAGATCGCCGCGCGCGAGGTCGCAGACCGTGACGGTGTGGAGCGCCATCCCGCCCTCCGCGTTCAACTCGCGTTCGGGGCGATAGACGCGCGTCGCGGCGACGATGCGGCGGAACTCGTCGGGCTTCGCGCCCCGCCGCCACCGGCGCACGGCCGGGAACGCCTGCCCGTAGTCCTCGCCGTAGGGGTTGAGGTAGAGCGGCGTGTAGAAAATCAGCTTGCTTCCGATCAGGCGGCTGGCGTAGTTGCGCGAGGAGTAGTAGTCGTTCGAGCGCAGGTGGTAGGTGTCGCGGTGGATGAGGCGGCCGGCCGGGTCGATGTGGAAGAGGCCGACCTCCGTGCCGCCGCGCTCGTAGCTGTAGCCGATGACGACGACCGAATCATTGGAGACGAGCATCTCATCGTACCATGCGTTGCTCGGATCGATGTCGGGGCCGAAGGCGTCCACCGCGGAGATGGGCCGCAGCTCGTCGCCGCCGATGCGGACGGTGAACAGCCGGCCGCGCCGCAGCACGACGAGGTGTTCGCCGCGCACCTTGACGATGCCGCCCTCGTCCACGCCCGCGTGCTGCACGTTCGTGACCGACTCGTCTTCCGACTTCGCCTGCGCGTCGGCCGTCGCCGTGACGGTGACGGCCTCGGCCGACGCGGCGGGCGCGGCCAACGGTGCTCCCGCGCCGATCTTCGCGGCGGTGCCGCGCCGCGCCCTGCGCTGCCGCCCCATCTCGCGCTTCTGCTCCTCGGCCAGCTTGCGGAAGTAGTCCGCCAACTCCTGCTCGGAGCGGAACGCGCGCAGGGTCTTCTTCGCGCCGTTGTTGAAGTTGGCGCGCGTCTGACCCGCGTTCGCAAAGCCCCCGCCGGCGCAGCCCGCCAGATTCGAAACGGCCAGCCACGCGGCCGCGAGCAGAACCAGACTTTTCGACATCGCTTTCGGCCTCCACACTTTTTTCAACCCACCCCTCACGCCAATCTGAACGCCGCGCCCCGCCGAAACTTGCGCCCGCCGCGCGACCCTCGCCGCTAACAGACACCGCCCGCGCCCCGTTTGTTCGTGCGCCCCCCGACGGGCCGACTATAATCGCGGCGGGCTGCTGGCCGCACGGAAATTCCGACGAGGCCGCTCGCGCCGGGTTCATTTATCGAACGCGGCGCGGTTCTCCTTACTGAGCGGGCGAGCCTTTATAGGAAGATGACGGGCGATTAACGAAAGATGCCGAGCGGTTCGCAGAAGATGACGAGCGATTCGCAGAAGATAGCGCGCGATTCGTAGTAGATGGCGAGCGATTCGCGGAAGATATCAAGTGATTAAGGGAAGGTGGCGAGCGATTCGTTGAAGATGATGTGCTTGCAGGAATAGATGGCGTGCTCGAAGGATTGGCGGGCGGGCGATTGAGAATGGCGGGCCGTCTTGGGCGATTGGCGCGGGGGGAGGTTTCGGGTCGCCGCTAGATCGTTGTCGGTCGGGCGGCGCGTCGCGGCTGCGGGCTAGCGAATGACGGAAGCGGGCCAACGAATGGCGGGGCGGGCCGGAGACGGGGCGAAGCGCGCGTCGAGCACGTTCGCGCGCCGGCTGCACGCGGAGTGGCGGCGGCTGGACTTGCCGTCGGCGGGCGAGCCT
>DATCVD010000432.1:0-2513 GCA_036567125.1 Pyrinomonadaceae bacterium
CGCGGCCAAGCCGCCGGCCGCCGGGCCGACGAACGGCAGCGCCGCCAGCCCCGCGACGAACAGCGCCGCGCCGCCGATGACGAAAGGCATCTCGCCGTACTTGCGCACGAGCCGGCCGATCAGCCCGCCCTGCACGATGACGGCGAGGACGCCGATGAAGGCGAACAGGTACCCGTTGTGGTGCTCCTCGTAGCCGAAGCGGCGCATCGTGTAGAGCGCGAAGGTCGTCGTCATGATCGAGAAGGCGACGATGAAGAGGAAGTAGATCCAGAGCACCGGGCCGAGCACGGGCCGCCGCAGTTCCGCGAGCATCGCGCCGAAGCCGCGGACGCGCGTCGTGCGCGCCGCCGTGTCGGGCGTCACGGTTTCGGGCAGCGCGAAGTAGAGCAGCACGGCGTTGGCGAGCGCGAGGCAGCCGGCGAAGACGAACGGCACGCCCTTGCCGAACAGGCTGAGCGTGCCGCCGATGGCCGGCCCGAAGATGAAGCCGAGTCCGAAGGCCGCGCCGACCAGCCCCATCCCCTTCGCGCGGTTCTCGGGCGTCGTCACGTCGGCCACGTAAGCCTGCGCCGTCGAGATGTTCGCGCCCGAAATCCCGTCGATGATGCGCCCGACGAAGAGCAGCGCGAGCGCGACCGACGCGTCCTCGAAGCGTTCGGCCGCGCCGAGTATGAAGAAGCCGAGCGCGGTTCCGAGCAGACTCAAAAGCAGCACGGGGCGGCGGCCGTGCCGGTCGGAGAGCCGGCCCAGCACGGGCGAGAAGACGAGCTGCATGACCGAGTAGGAGGCGAACAGGACGCCGATCACGAACGGCGACGCCCCGAACCGGTTGGCGTAGAACGGCAGCAGCGGGATGACGATCCCGAAACCGACCAGATCGATGAAGACCGTGACGAAGATGACGACGAGCGGCGAACGCTTCATATCGGAGAAGCTGTTAGCTGTTAGCCGTTAGCTGTTAGCCGTTAGCCAGAAAAGTGGGCAGCTTTCGGCTTCGTTACGTCTGCTGTGTTTGGTTTGGCTAACGGCTAACGGCTAGTAGCTATTCATCACTTGGTTTTATACGGCCTGCGCCCGCCGCCCTGAAGTCGCTTGTCGATGGAGGCTTGCCCGCCGCCTTCGATGAGGAGGGCGACGGACATGCCGAGCAGGGCGAGCGTGTACTCGATGCCGTCGAGCGCGTCGCCGCGCTGGAGGAAGAAGCCGCCCGCCCAGTGGACGCCGAACATCGCCGTCAGCATCGTGCACGCGAGGACGAACGCGCCGAGGCGCGTGAACAGGCCGAGCAGGACGAGCGCGCCGCCGACGAGTTCGGCGACGGCCGCCGCGCCCATCCACAGCCACGCCGGGCGCATGAAGCCGAACGGCGTGGGGAAGCTCGTAAACTTCGCCCAGCCCGGCCCGCCCCACAGGCCGAAGACCTTCTGCGCGCCGTGCGCGACGAAGACCGCGCCGAGCGCGAGCCTGACGGGCAGAGTGGCCCACGTCGGCCGCGTCGCAACGAGTTCACGAATCATCCCCTTCTCGAACCCTTCCCCGCCCGCGCGGAAGCTCCCGGCTGTGCGGCAGCACGCTTGTTTTAACACGAAAAAGCCGCGAATCGTGAATCGTAAATCGTGAACGGGTAAAACCTGTTCTGAGCGATTCACGATTTACGATTCACCATTTACGATTTACGGCTTGCGTGCGCTACACTCCGCTGCAAAACTGAAACGGCGAGAGAGTTTTTCGATGGCAGAGAAGAAGGAGACCGCCGTCACGCTGAACGTGACGCGCGTCCGCCAGCAGGCGCGCGAAATCCGCGCGCTCGACATGCGGCCGGCCGACGGGTCGGCGCGGCCCGGTTACGCGCCGGGGCAGGTGGCCCTGCTCCGCGTCGGCGAGGGCCGCCCGTCCTACTTCGCCTTCGCCAGCGCGCCCGAAGACGAGCAACTGGAGTTCCTCGTCAAGCAGTCGGGCGCGAGCGGCGCGAGCCCCGCGCTCTACGAACTCGCCGAGGGCGACCGCGTGGAACTCGTCGAGGTGGTCGGCCGCGGCTTCCCGCTCGACGAGCACGAGGGCCGCGATCTGGTCTTCGTCGCCATGGGCACGGGCGTCGCCCCGCTGCGCTCGGCCCTGCGCCACGCGCTCGCGCGCTCGGAGCGCTTCGGCCAACTCGTCGTCCTCTACGGCGCGCGCCGCCCCGCCGACTTCTGCTACTCGGACGAGGTCGCCCAGTGGAAGGCCGCGGGCGTGGAGCTGCGGCAGGTCGTCTCGCAGCCCGACGGTTACGAGTGGGCCGGGCAGACCGGCTACGTCCAGTCGCTCTTGGACAACGTCCTCCCGACGCTCTCCGCGCCGCTCGCGCTCGTCTGCGGCTCGCGCGAGATGATCGAGCACACGCGCGACCGCTTGCAGGAGATGGGCCTCCCGCCCGAATCGATCCTGACGAACTACTGAGGCCGCCCGCGACCCCCCGACCACCTCCGCCCGCGCCACGCGCGACGCCGCTCCGCGTTCGCGTCAGCCGCGCC
>DATCVD010000433.1:0-3812 GCA_036567125.1 Pyrinomonadaceae bacterium
GACGCGGACTCGACCCTGCTCGTGCTCTCCGGCGACGTGCCGCTCGTCCGCGCCGAGACGCTCGGCGCGCTCGTCCGCCAGCACCGCACGCACCGCGGCCACGGCGCGGGCTGCACGCTCCTCGCCGTCCGCCTCGAAGACCCGACCGGCTACGGCCGCGTCGTGCGCGACGCGGACGGCCTCTTCGAACGCATCGTCGAGCAGAAGGACGCGTCGGTGGAGGAGCGCGAACTCAAAGAGATCAACGCCGGCATCTACTGCTTCGAGACGCGCAAGCTATTCTCCGCGCTTGAGCGCGTGCGCCCCGCCAACGCGCAGGGCGAGTACTACCTGACGGACGTGCCCGGCATCCTGCGCTCCGACGGCGAGGACGTGAGCGTCTTCGCCCACGCGGACGCGCGCGAGGTCTCCGGCATCAACACGCGCGCCGAGCTGGCCGACTTCGAGCGCATCCTGCGCGCGCGGACGCTGCGCAAACTGATGCTCGACGCGGGCGTGACCGTCATCGACCCGGCGCACACCTACGTCAGCCCCGAAGCGCAGATCGGCCGCGACACGGTGCTGCACCCCGGCGTCGTCGTCGAGGGGCGCACCGAGATCGGCGAGGCGTGCGAACTCTTTCCGGGCGTCCGCGTCACCAACTCGCGCGTCGGGAGCGGCGTGACGATCAAGGATCACTCGGTCGTCGTGGACTCCGAGATCGCGGACAACTGCTCGGTCGGCCCCTTCGCGCACCTGCGGATGCAGGCGCAGATGGAGGAGGGCGCGGTCGTCGGCAACTTCGTCGAGGTCAAGAAGTCGCGGCTCGGCCGCCGGGTCAAGTCGATGCACCTGACCTACCTCGGCGACGCGACCGTCGGCGACCGCACGAACGTCGGCGCGGGCACGGTGACGTGCAACTACGACGGGAAGAACAAGCACCCGACCGTGATCGAGGAGGACGTGAAGATCGGATCGGACACGATGCTCGTCGCTCCCGTCCGCGTCGGCGCGCGCTCGGTGACGGCGGCCGGCGCGGTCGTCACCGAAGACGTCCCGCCCGACGCGCTCGTCGCCGGAGTCCCCGCCAAGGTCAAGAAGCGGCTCAACCGAGAGCCGCCCGCGGACGCGACCGAAAGCGCCGGCCGTCCGGGCGCGCCGGGCGAGGCGGAAGGCGACAGCGAAGCAGCACCCTCTCCCGCCGCCCCGTAAGCCTCACCGCGAGCTTCCGTCGTAGGCGTTCTCGGCGGCTTCATAATTCATCAACCCGGAGGGAAATACCCATCATGTGCGGAATCGTCGGATACGTCGGCAACAAACAGGTCGTCCCCGTCATCCTCGACGGGCTGCGCAAGCTCGAATACCGCGGCTACGACTCGGCCGGCATCGCCGTCGTCGACGAGGGGCAGCGCCTCGACATCCGCCGCGCCGAGGGCAAGCTCCGCAACCTCGAAGAGGCGATCCGGCTGAAGCCGCTCGACGGCACTTACGGCATCGGCCACACGCGCTGGGCCACGCACGGGCGGCCGACGGAGGAGAACGCGCACCCGCACCGCGACTGCACGGGCCGCGTCGTCGTCGTCCACAACGGTATCATCGAGAACTACCTGCAGCTCAAGGAACGGCTCCGCACGAGCGATCACAACTTCGTCACCGAGACCGACACGGAAGTCATCGCCCACCTCATCGAGGAGTACTTGCGCGACGATCCTTCGTTCGAGCGGGCGGTGCAGCGCACGGTGCGCGACCTGCGCGGCATCTTCGCGCTCTCGATCATCACGGTCGAGGAGCCGGACACGATCATCGCCGTCCGCCAAGGCCCGCCCGTCGTCATCGGGTTAGGCGACGGCGAGTACTTCGTCGCCTCCGACATCCCGCCCATCCTCCAGCACACGCGCGACGTGTTCTTCCTCGGCGACGGCGAGATCGCGGTGATCACGCGCGACGCCGTGCGCGTCACCGACTTCGAGGGCGACATCCGCGAGCCGCAGCACCAGCGGATCACTTGGGACCCGATCATGGCCGAGAAGGGCGGGTTCAAGCACTTCATGCTCAAGGAGATTTACGAGCAGCCCCGCGCCGTGCGCGACACCGTGCAGGGCCGCGTCTCCTTAGACACCGGCCGCGTCTACCTCGACCAGATGGACATCACCGAAGAAGAGTTCAAGGGCTTCGACCGCGTGATGATCGCCGCCTGCGGCACGTCGTGGCACGCGGGGCTGGCCGGCAAGTACATGCTCGAACAGTTGGCCCGCGTGCCCGTCGAGGTGGACTACGCCTCGGAGTTCCGCTACCGCGACCCGGTGATTAACGAGAAGACCCTGCTGCTCGTCATCTCGCAGTCGGGCGAGACGGCCGACACCATCGCGGCGCTGCGCGGCGCGAAGGAGGCGGGCGCGCGCGTCCTCGCCGTCTGCAACGTCCACGGCTCGATGATCACCCGCGAGTCCGACGGCACGATCCTGACGCACGCCGGCCCCGAGATCGGCGTCGCCTCGACGAAGGCGTTCACCTCGCAGATGGTCGCGCTCTACCTCTTCGCGCTCTACCTCGGCCAACTGCGCGGCGCGCTCTCGCAGGACGAGGCCCGCCGCCACGCGCAGGAGCTGGCCGAACTCCCCGTCAAGATCGAGCACCTGCTCTCGGATTCCGATCACTTGGAAGAGCTGGCGCGCGAGTTCCACCGCTCGACCGACTTCCTCTACTTGGGCCGCGGCATCAACTTCCCCGTCGCGCTCGAAGGCGCGCTCAAGCTCAAGGAGATCTCCTACATCCACGCCGAGGGCTACCCCGCGGGCGAGATGAAGCACGGGCCGAACGCGCTCATCGACGAGCGCCTGCCCGTCGTCGTCATCAACACGAAGGAGTCGGGCAACAAGGCGTCCGAGCTGCGCTACGAGAAGACGCACTCGAACATCGTCGAGGTGAAGGCCCGCGAGGGCGTCGTCATCTCCGTCCTCACCGAGGGCGACGAGATGTCGCGCGCGGAGTCGAACCACGTCATCGAAATCCCGGAGGCCAGCGATCTGCTCTCGCCCGTCCTCTCCGTCATCCCGCTGCAACTCCTCGCCTACCACATCGCCGTCCGGCGCGGCTGCGACGTGGATCAGCCACGCAACCTCGCCAAGTCGGTCACGGTGGAGTAGACTCGCGCGCACGAAGGAGGGAACCTCACATGACCGGCGAAGAGATGGAGCGCGCGATAGAGTTTCTGCTGCAAAGCCAAGCCAACTCCGAGGCCCGCATCGCGCGGCTCGAAGCGGCACAGGAAGAAACCAATCGACAGCTTCAACAGGGCAACCACCAGCTTCAACAGAACAACCAGCAGATCGGCGATCTAGTGTCCGTGCAGCAGCGAGCGCAGCAGCAACTCGACCAAGTGATCAGTATCGTCGCCGAACTCGTCGAGGGGCAGCGGAGCACGAGAGACGACATTGACGCGCTCGTGAAGATCGTCGGCGGCATAATCGAAGGGCGCGACGGCGGCACGGGCCGCGACGGGTGAAAGCCGCCTGCCTGTTTCTTAACCTCACTCGACTCCGATCACGCGCAACGAACATCGCGCTGTTCTGAAGCGCCGCGCCGCGCCCTTGCCTAAAAGGGCGCGACGGTTTTAATCTCTGTCGTAGAACTCCCGTCCCCGCTTTCCCCCGAAGTCTTGCTTCCCCGCTGGAGGGCGCCGCGCCCGTGCGCGCTGATGTGTCGTGGAAGGATTAACTGACCGGAGGGAAATTCCGATGTCGAAGTCGAAACGAATGAGGGGCGGCGCGGGCGTGGCGCTCGCGCTCGCGCTGCTCAACCTCTGCCCGGCGGCGGCCGACGCCCAGCAGCGG
>DATCVD010000434.1:0-6130 GCA_036567125.1 Pyrinomonadaceae bacterium
GCTCGACGGACGACCCCGACATCATTCAGGCGATGCCGCAGGCCGGAGCGCCGCCGCAGCGGCCGCCCGCGCGCCCCGGCGAGGAGCAGTTGACGGACGAGCAGCGCCAACAACTCGGCCCGTTCTACGTGCCTTTGCAGGAGCGCCCGCGCGTCGTCCTCCGCTTCGCGCGCGACGAGCGGAGCCTGCTCGTCAGCGGCATGCTCGCGGGCGGCGCGGAGCTGGCGAACCGGCCGGCCGTCGTTGACGTGCCCGTCGGGCGCGGCCACGTCGTGCTGTTCGCCACGAACCCGATGTGGCGTCACCAGACGCAGGGCGAGTTCTTCCTGCTCTTCAACGCCGCGCTCAACTTCGACCACCTCGGCGTCGGCCGCGAGCCAGCGCCCGCGCCGCAGCGCACGACGGCCGGCGACGACGATCAGTAAGTAGATGGGTCGTAGATGAACGAATCCGAGAGACAGCCCGCGAGCGCCGCGCCCTACCTGATGGTGCTGGGCGCGGCGCTGCTGTGGAGCACGGGCGGGCTGTTCATCAAGTGGAACGATCTCTCGGCCTTCGAGCTGTCGTGCGGCCGGTCGCTCTTCGCCGCCGCGGCCGTGATGCTGATGACGCGGCGCGAGGGCTTCGGCGTCAACTTCGTCACGGGCGTGGCGGCCGTCCTCTACGCCGTCCTGCTGCTGCTCTTCGTCGTCGCGACGAAGCTGACGACCGCCGCCAACGCCATCTTCTTGCAGTACACCGCGCCCGTTTACATCCTGCTGCTCGAACCCGTCTTCTTTAAGGAGAAGTACCGCGCGCAGGATTTCCTGACGGTCGCCGTCTGCCTCGGCGGCATGTCGCTCTTCTTCGTCGGGCGCTTGCGGCCCGACGACGTGAAGGGGAACGCGGCGGCGCTCGCTTCGGGCCTGTGCTTCGCGTTCTTCTTCCTGCTCTTGCGCCACCGGCGCGCGCGTGAGGTGAACCGCGCCTCGGCGGTCATCTACGGGAGTTGGCTGCTCGCGCTCGTCACGGCGGTCGCGCTCATCAGTTTCCCCGACGAGACGCGCGGCGGCGCGGAGTTGACCGCCCGCAACTTCGCCGTGATGGCCTACCTCGGCGTCTTCCAGATCGGCTTGGCCTACACGCTGCTGACGGCGGGCGTGGCGCGCGGCGTGAAGTCGTTGGACGCCGGCATCATCGGCTACGTCGAGCCGGTCTTGAACCCCGTCTGGGTCTTCCTCGTCCTCGGCGAGCGGCCCTCGCAGTGCGCCCTGCTCGGCGGCTCGATCATCATCGCGGCCGTCGTCGCGCACACGCTCTGGGAGGCGCGCCGCCGTCGCGCCGCCCGCGCCGCGACCTAACCACGGCCCCGCCGCCCGCGAAAGCCCGAAACGCCCTCCCGTTTGATAAGAGCCAACCCCGGCGCGGGACTATACCTCGCGCCTCAACTTTTTCTACGCCCGTCGATAATTCCGCCCGCCCGCTGCTACAATCCACCCATGACGACGAAAAAGCTCGCGCGCGCCTCCGCCCTCGTCCTCCTGCTGCTCGCGTCCTGCGCCGCGGCCTCGGCCGCCGCGCCGCGCACGATGCGTCTCGACTACTTCCACACGGGCGACGCCGCGCGCGAGTTCTTCAGCGTCGATAAAATCTACCTCGAACCCTTGCCGTGGCCCGGCAACCCGGCGCGCGCGGTAGACGACACGAACCTCGGCAAGTACCTCTTCGAGGTGCGCGACGCCGCGACCAACCGCCCGCTCTACTCGCGCGGCTTCGCCTCGATCTACGGCGAGTGGGAGACGACCGACGAGGCCAAGCAGACGACCAAGACCTTCCACGAATCGCTCCGCTTCCCCGAACCCACGGCCCCCGTCAAGATCACGCTCTCGAAGCGCGACGCGCGGAACAACTTTAAAGAAATCTGGACGACCGCGGTCGATCCCAAAGACATCTTCGTCGACCGCTCGCGCCAGCGCGCGCCCGGCCGCGTCGTCCCCATCCAGCGGAGCGGCGACCCTTCGACGAAGGTTGACTTCCTCATCCTCGGCGACGGCTACACCGCCGCCGAGACGGCGAAGTTCGTCCGCGACGCGCGCCGCTTCGCCGAAGCGTTGTTCCGCGTCTCACCCTTCCGCGAGCGGCGGCGCGACTTCAACGTCTGGGCGATGGCCCCGCCCGCCCTTGAGTCCGGCGTCTCACGCCCCTCCACCGGCGTCCACCGCGACTCGCCTTTGGGCGCGAGCTACGACGCCTTCGGCTCGGAGCGCTACGTTTTGACTTTCGACAACCGCGCCTTCCGCCGCGCCGCCCAATTCGCCCCCTACGAGTTCGTCGAGATACTGGTCAACAACGAGACCTACGGCGGCGGCGGCATCCACAACCTCTACGGCACGGTCGCCGTCGGGAGCGGCTGGGCCGACTACGTCTTCGTCCACGAGTTCGGCCACCACTTCGCCGCGCTCGCCGACGAGTACTACACCTCTTCGGTCGCCTACGCGCCCGCGCCCGCCGACCGCGTCGAGCCGTGGGAGCCGAACGTCACCGCCCTGCTCGATCCGGCGCGCCTCAAGTGGAAGGATTTGGTGCTGCCCGACACGCCGCTCCCCACCCCTTGGGGCAAGGAGGCTTTCGAGAAGTATTCGCGTGAGATACAGGACAGAAGAAGAAAGATTCGCTCGGAGCGGCGGCCCGAACGCGAGATGGACGCCCTCTTCCGCGAGGAGCTAAACCACGAGGCGCGGATGTTCGCGCAGGAACGACACCGCGACCGCGTCGGCGCCTTCGAGGGCGCGAACTACGAGGCGCGCGGCTACTACCGCCCCGAACTCGACTGCATCATGTTCACCCGCACCGACACCTTCTGCCGCGTCTGCCGCCGCGCAATCGAGCGCGTCGTCGATCTCTACACGCATGGCCGGCGACTGAATTAACCAGTTAAGTCAGTGTGCAGCACATAAGGTGGAAGACAATACACAACTTGATAACGAAAAGCTTGCTGACAATGAGCGGGGTTGATTAAGTGCTATGCTGCCCATTAGACCCATTCCTCAAGCTGCGCTCTGGCCTTCATTACCGTCTGACTCACGGAGGTCTTCAAGAAATGCCTTTAGCCGATCCTTTACTGTGACCAAACCGTACATGGGGGTAGTTTATCGCAACCCGATTTGATTCCACGCCGCCGCGTGTTGGTGGGCGTGTACGGGTTACTGTGGTGTCAAAGGTTTCAGTTTGCGCGCGGGGCGCTTGCGGTCGCTGGCGCGCGTGCCGCCGGCTTGTTCGTATTGGGTTGAGTCGGGGCCGTAGAAGGCGCGGAAACCGCTGCGGGCGCGGGAAACGAGTTCGGAGAGTTCGTCGCCGCGGGCGTGGGCTTCGTTGACGAGGGCCGTCAGTTGCGTGCGTAAGGTTTCGGCTTGGCCGCGCGTGTTGCGGAGTTCCGCGATCTTGGCTTGGAACTGCGCGAGCGTGATGTCGCCGAGGGAGAAGGACGGGTTGTCGGCCCAGACGCGCGCGATCTGTTCGGCCTCCGCCAGAAGTTTTTCGATGGTCTTGCCTCTTGGCATTGTGAGTGTGCCTCCTGAGTGAAGTGTCGGAGTGAGATTACCTGCCGGCGGTGCGGCAAGGAGGCGCGCAGCATAACACAACCCCTCCGGCGCGTCTCGTAATATTTATCGCCTCGCGGGTGAAGCCGAGCGACCCTCCGTCATCCTCCGCAGTCTTGCGTAAAAGCCGGGATGGGCCTCTCGAAAGCGGAGAAAGACTGCTCCGCGTGGGAGAATCGTCTCTCACAAACTGAGAGCCACATCCCCCAAACTAAAACCCGTCGCTCATAAACCAAAGACCGTCGCTCATAAATCGAGAATTACATCTAACAAACCAAAAAACATCTCTCGTAATTCAAAAATCAACTCTCATAACGTGAGAACCAGTTCTTATAACGCGAGAATCATTTCTCACAAACTGAGAGTCACCCCTTATAAGCTGAGAATAACTGCTCCTTTCGGGAGAAGGTGTTCTCGCAACATTGGGCGGCCGCCCCCTAAATTGAGAAGCTGCTCTCCGCTAATGACTCGGAACAGAATTTGGAATACGAGGGGCCGGCGGGAATAAATCGTCTGCAATCGTGCTTATAAATTCGGCGGCCGTTGCGGCGGGCCGCGAAGATTTGCGGCGGGTGCGGCCGTAACCTGACGCGCGGGCCGGGAGGCTCTTGTCGCGGGGCGGGCGAAGCTGTGGTGAGCCGGGCGAGACTGTTGCCGGAGCGGTGGACGTTGCCGGCAGGGCGGGCGGAAAATGGCGTGTGTGAGTGGTTTCTGGTATAAATGGCGCGGTCAGTGTTCGGGTCAGTGCGGCCTGTTTTTCCCGCCCCGGTGCGACAGCCTCAGGTTGCCATCCTTATAAGCTCACACCCCTGAATTCGTTTCGGAGTTACCACATGAGAAGTCACCCCTCGCTCTTCGCCATCTTGCTGGCCGTCGGCCTGCTCGCGCCGGCCTTCGCGCAGCGGCCGGCGAATAACCCTCAGCGCCCCGCGCCGAAGCAGCAACAGTCGCCGCAGCCGGAAGAGGACGAGGAGGTCGTGCGCATCACGACCAACCTCGTGCAGGTCGATGCCGTCGTCACGGACGAGGACGGCCGCCACGTGACGGACTTGACGCCGGCCGACTTCGAGGTGCTGGAAGACGGACGCCGGCAGGAGATCACGAACTTCTCCTACGTCAACGTCGAGCCGGAGGCCGGCGTGGGGGCGCGTCCCGTCTCGACCCCCGTGGCCCGCGCGGAGAGGGATGCTTTGCCCGTCCCGCCGGCGCGGCTCAAGCCGGGGCGCGCGCGCCGCACGGTCGCGCTCGTCGTCGACGACCTTTCGATGTCGGCGCAGACGACGGTCGAAATCCGCAGGGCGTTGAAGAAGTACATCGACGAGCAGATCGACGGCGACGACCTGAGCGCGATCATCCGCACCAGTTCGGGCAGCGGGGTCTTGCAGCAGTTCACCGCGGACAAGCGCCTGCTGGGCGCGGCCGTCGAGCGTCTGCGCTGGCTCCCGCGCGGGCGCGGCGGCATCGGCGCGGTGCGGGCCACGGCCAGCGAGTTGGAGGTGACGGGGGGCGACTTCGACGAGTTTTCCACGGCGGGCACGCTCGGCGCGCTCGCGTCCATCATCCGGGGCTTCCAGAGCCTCCCCGGCCGCAAGGCCGTCGTGCTCTTCACGGACAGCCTGCCGATCAAACCCGACGGCATTAACCTCGAACGCTACCGCCGTCTGGTCGATCTGGCGAACCGCTCGTCCGTCACCTTCTACACCGTGGACTCGCGCGGGCTGCAACCGCTCGACGCGACGGCTTCCGATCCCGGCAACATGCCGCACCAGTCGTCGGTGGCGGGCCTGCGGCAGTCTTTCTTGGCGGGGCAGGACGGCATGCACTTCCTTGCGAAGGGGACGGGCGGCCTCTTCTTCCGCAACCAGAACAACATCAACAAGGGCCTGCAAGAGGTGCTCGACGATCAGCGCGGCTACTACCTCCTCGCCTACCGGCCCGCGGATTCGACGTTCGACCCGCGCACCGGCGAGCGCAAATTCCGCGACCTCAAAGTCGGCGTCAAGCGCGCGGGCCTGAGCGTGCGCTCGCGCAACGGCTTCTTCGGCGTCCCCGGCGCGGCCGACAAGGAGCGCCGCCCCGCCGACACGCGGCGGCAACTGCTCGACGCGCTCTCGTCGCCCTTCGGCGCGGCCGACATCGATCTGCGCATGGCGGCGCTCTTCGTCACCGACCCGGCGCGCGCGCCCGCCATCCGCTCGATCATCCACCTGAACGCGAACGACCTACAGTTCGCTGAGATCGCGGGCGGGCGGCGCAAGGCCGTGCTCGACGTGGCGGCCGTCGTCTTCACCGGCGACGGGCGGCCGGCCGTGCAGGGACGTGACCAGCGCGAGGTGATCCTCGGCGAAGACGAGTACCGCGACGCGCTGAAGAACGGGCTGAACTACCGGCTAAACGTCCCGGTCAGGCTGCCGGGCACTTACAACCTGCGCGTCGCCGTGCGCGACGCGTCTTCGGGCCGCCTCGGCTCGGCCCGCGAGTTCGTCCACGTGCCCGACCTCGGCAAGGGGCCGCTCGCGCTCTCCGGCGTCGTGCTCTCGGGCGTCGAGCCG
>DATCVD010000435.1:0-11802 GCA_036567125.1 Pyrinomonadaceae bacterium
CGTCGCCCGCGACCTCTCGCTCGCGGATCACGTCCGCAACGTCGCGGGCACGCCTGACGCCGGCGACGCGCCGTTCCTCGGACTGCCGGGCCTCTACGCGAAGGCGGCGGGGCTGCTGCCGGCCCTGTTCGTCGCGCCCGCGCAGGGCGCTAACGGCGCGGCCTTCTTCTCGCAGTCAGTGCCGACCACGATGAGCGCCGGCCAGACCTACAACGTCTCGGTGACGATGACGAACACGGGCCAGACGACGTGGTCTGCGGCCAACTCCCACCGGCTCGGCTCGCAGACCCCGACAGACAACACGGTGTGGCGGCTCAGCCGCGTGCAACTGCCGACGAGCGTCCTGCCCGGCGAGAAGGTCACCATCCCGTTCACCGTGACGGCCCCGACCGTCGCCAAGAGTTACACGTTCCAGTGGCGGATGGTGCAGGACGGCGTCGAGTGGTTCGGGCAGGCGACGGCCCCCGTCGCGGTGACGGTCAACGCGCCCGACTTCGAGGGGGAGTTCGAGTCGGCCTCCTGCTCCGAGATCAAGGGCTGGGCGTGGGACTTGCGCCGGCCGAACACGCCCGTCGAGGTTGACGTTTTCAAGGTCGAGTCGGGCAACGAAATCTTCCTCGCGCGCGTTCCGGCCGATCAGTACCGCCCCAGCTTGGGCAGGGGCGACAACCGTCACGGCTTCTCGCTGCCGGCCCCCGCCGCCATACGCGACGGCGGCGGCCCGCACTCAATCAGGGTGCGCTACGCCAACACGTCCTTCCAATCGCCCGCGCCCGCCGAGTTGAGCGGCTCCACGCGAGAGGTCACGGGCTGCGCCGCGCTCCCGAACGCGACCGCCCCGCCGGCCTCGCTCGTCACGTGGCACGCCTCCAACACTTTGATCAGGCTCTCGTGGACGCCGGCCGCCGGGGCGACGCGCTACCGCGTCGAGCGCGCGACCGTGAAGTCCGGCCCCTTCCAGTTCGCGGGCGTGGCGTCCGGCACGGGCTACGACGACACGGGGCGCACGCAGGGCGTCGCCTACCTCTACCGCGTCTGCTCGTCTGACTCGTCAGGCGGCGCGTGCGTCTCGCCCTACAGCAACGTCGCGCTGGGCACGGCCTTCAGCTTCACCGATCCCACGCTCCAAGCCGGGGTGACGCCGGTGAGGAAGGAGCACGTCAACGAGCTGCGGCAGACGGTCGATTCGGTGCGCGCGGCGGCCGAGTTGAACGCCGCCTCGTGGGGCGCGCCGGTCGCGGGCGCAGACCCGATTCGCGCCGCGCACATCCGCGACCTGCGCGCCCGTCTCGCCGAGGCGCTCGCGGCCCTCGACATCCTCCCGCCCGCCTACACCGATCCGACGCTCTTCGAGCAGGTGACGGTCGTCAAGCGGGCGCACGTCGAAGACCTGCGCCTGCGCTCGACGCTGGCGAGCGGAACCGTCTCCGGCCAGCCGGCCCAGCAGGCGTCCACCGTGGCCCCGGCCGCGCGCCTTGAGCCGCGCAACCGCACGGGCGTCGGCGGCGTCGATCTGCTCTCCGGCAACTTCAACTGGTCGCTCCCGCTCGTCTCGCTGCGCGGTCGCGCCGGGCTAGACCTCGGCCTCGCGCTTTCCTACAACTCGCTCGTCTGGACGAGGCAGGGCGCGGCCGTCCACTTCAACGCCGACGAGGGCTACCCCGCGCCCGGCTTCCGCCTCGGCTTCCCCGTCATCCAGCCGCAGTACTACAACGTCGGGCGCGGCACGAACGCTTACATGCTGGTGACGCCCGGCGGCTCGCGCGTCGAACTGCGGCAGACGCCCGAGGGCCACTACGAGTCGGCCGACTCGTCGCACCTGAAGCTCTACGCGTTCGGCGGCGGCCTGATGCAACTGCGGACGACGGACGGGACGCTCATCACCTTCATGGCTCGCGGCCACAGCCATTACGTCTGGGAGATCAGGGATCGCAACGGCAACCGCTTAAGCGCCAACCACGACTCTCAGGGTCGCCTCCTGTCGGTCACCGACACGCTCGCGCGCGTCATCAACTTCAACTACGACGCGAACCACAACCTGCTCTCGATCACGCAGCAGCGCAACGGGCAGCAGCACGCGTGGGCCACGTTCGGCTACGGCGCGGCGGCCGTCGGGGCGGGAGCCTTCGGCCCCGCCGTCACGCTCTCCGGGGCGGAGGCGGGGCGGCCCGTCAACGTCCTCACGCGGGTCGGCCTCGCCGACGGTTCGGGCTACCGCTTCGAGTACAACGGCCACGCGCAGGTGCGTAAGATCAGCCGCCGCTCGGCCGACGATCACGAACTCGCCTACACGGCCTACGACTACGAGCCGGCGGCGGACGACTGCCCGCGCGTCGCGGCGGCGCGGTAGTGGGCGCTCGACTGGAACGGCGGGCACGAGGCCGTGACGAGCTACGCGCGCGACAGGGCGGGCGCGTGGGGTGAGGCCGTGATGCCGGACGCGACGCGCTACAGGGAGTTGTACGCCACGTCGGGCTGGCGCGCGGGGCTGACGATTGGGACGGAGAGCTACGCGGGCGGCATCAAGCAGAAGTGGACGGCCGTCGAGTGGACGCAGGACGACGAGTCGTTAACTTACCGGAAGAACCCGCGCGTCAAAGAGAGCAGCGTCCAAGACAAGGAGGGCAACGCCCGCCGCACCGAGATCGACTACCACCCGGCCACCTACTACCCCGGCGGCAAAGACCTCGGGCTGGCGAAGGACGTGAAGGAGTACGGGGCGGGCGCGCAGGCCAACACGGTGCTGCGGCGCACGCGCACGGAGTACAACCTGAGCGCCGAGTATATGACGGCCGGCGTCGTCGGGCTGGTGAGCGAAAGATACGTCTACGGCCGCGTCGCGTCGGGCGGCGAAGAGCTGTTCTCGTAAGTCACCTACTCCTACGACGAGACCGCGGACGGGAGGCTGGCCCCGACTTCGACCGCCGCGACGCCCACGCAGCACGACTCGGCCTACGCCGTCACAGACCCCAACGATCCGCAGTTCCGCCGCCGCGGCAACCTGACGAGCGTCAAGCGTTGGAGCGTGAAAGGGGCTATCCACCCGGAGACCAACCCGGAGTTGGTGGAGACGAAGATCGGTTACAACACGACCGGGTCGGTCGTCTTCTCGCTCGACGCCGCGGGCCGCCGCAGCGAGTCGCACTACGCGGACTCATTCGTCGACGGCGCGGAGGCAGAGCGCGCGCTCGCCTTCGGCACCTTCGCCTACCCGACCGCGCTCAGGAACGCGGGCAACTTCACCACGACCGTCAGGTACGACTACGACACGGGCGCGATCAGGCAGGCGCGGACGCCGCATCCGGACGGGACGAGCGGCGGCCCCGTCCAGACCACCCGCTACGACGCGGCCGGGCGCGTCGAGCGCGTCTTCAACTCGGTCAACGGGGCCTACACGCGCTACGTCTACGGGCCGGGGCAGACTTGGGCGCAGTCGTTCGCCACGCTCGCGGACGCCGCCGCCGAAGCCTACTCCATTCAGGTGTTCGACGGCGCGGGGCGGCCATACGCCTCGGCGTCGGAGTTCCCCGGCGGCGCGGCCCCCTACCGCGGCCGGCACACGGTCTACGACGCGCTGGGGCGCGCGGTGAAGAGCTCCAACCCGGCGGCGATGACGAGCGCGTGGGAGCCGGTCGACGAGGACGCGGCGGACGCCGTGGACGCGGGCTGGTACTACGCGACGCAGGACTACGACTGGCAGGGCCGCCCGACCAACTCGACGACCGCCGACGGCGGCTTCGCGCGGGAGTTGATCTACGGCGGCTGCGGGTGCGCCGGCGGCGAAGTCACGACCGTCCGCGACGCCCTCGGCCGGCGGCAGGAGATCGGCCGCGACGTGCTCGGGCGGGTGCGGACGATGAAGCACTTCGACGGCGCTACCCTATACACGACGACCGTCAACGAGCACGACGCGCTCGACCGCGTGACGAGGGTCAGGCAGTACGAGGGGGCGGAGGGCGGCGCGGCGTTCCGCGAGTCTACCGCCGATTACGACGGGCACGGGAGGCTCTCGCAGCAGCGGTCGCCCATGCAGACCGCGGCGTCCGAGTACACTTACTTCAAGGACGACGCGATCAGGGAGGCGAAGGACGCGCGCGGGGCGAAGGCCGTCTATTCCTACGGCGACCCCCGCGGACTCCTGACGGGCGTCAGCTACGCGAAGCCCGCTAACGTCTCGGAGGAGGTGGTGCCAACCGAGCCGGCCGTCGCCTTCGGCTACGACGCGGCCGGCAACCGGCAGTGGATGACCGACGGGCTGGGGCGCGTCGATTACGTCTACGACGCGCTCTCGCGCCTCACCTCCGAGGCGCGCACCTTCGGCGACACCGAGAACACCCCCATCAACGGGGTGGTGAGAACCGTCTCCTACGCCTACCACGCGTCGGGCGCGCTCAAGAGCGTCACCGACCCGTTCGGCGCGCGCGTCGATTACGGCTACGACAGGGCCGGGCAGTTGACCGGGGTGACCGGCTCGCCCTACAGCACGGGCGGCACCTCGGGCGACCCGGTCGTCTTGGTGTCGGAGTACGCGCGCGACCTGAAGTACCGCGCGTGGGGCGCGCTGCGCGAGATGACCTACGGGAACGCCCTGCGCCTCTCGCAGAGCTACACCGCCCGCCTCCAGCTCGACGAGTTCAAGGTGGACGGGCGGAACCCCGCGTTCGGGGCCTCGGTCGTGATGCGTTGGAAGCACCAGTACTACAACGACGGCGCGCTCAAGGCGGCCGACAACCTGCTCGACGACAAGTTCGACCGCGCGTACAAGTACGACCACGCCGGGCGGCTGGAGGAGGCGTTCTCCGGCGCGCAGGCGCTCAGCTTTGTGGCGACCGCGCCGAGCAACAACGTGCCTTACTGGCAGCGCTACCACTACGACGCGTGGGGCGGTCTGATGAAGAGGGAGAATCACTACTGGAGCAACGCCGACACGTTCCTCGCCACCTACGACGCTGCCGGGCGGCGCTCCGGCATCGACTACGACGCCGACGGGCGGGCGGTGAACGACGGGAGCCTGCTCTACACGCACGACGCGGCGGGGCGCAACCGCGTGGCGACGGACAACAGCGCGGTCTGGATTCGGCAGCGGCACGACGGCGACGGGCAGGTCATGAAGCGCGTCGAGGAGCGGCACGGCGACGACGGTCAGGCGGGCGGCACGGTGACGGTCTACTACGTGCGCTCTTCGGCGCTGGGCGGCCGCGTGGTGTCGGAGGTGGACGAGAACGCGTCGAAGGTGAAGACGAACGTCTACGCCGGCGGGCAGGTCGTGGCCGAGTTGACGCAGAACCGGGTGGCGTGGCAGCACGCCAGCCCGCTGACGGGCAACCGCGGGGTCTCGGGGACGAACGGCGGGTACGCGGAGGAGGCGCTGGAGTTCGACCCGCAGGGCGTCAACGTCGGGAAGCACCAGCCGGTCGTGCTGGGGCAGCCCGCGCCGGAGGCCGAGCCGGTGCCGAACTTGGTGGCCGACCTGCCGCTCGGAAGGTGTCGGCTCGAAGGGATGGCGATCGACTGCGCGTGGGCCGCGCAGATGAGGGAGACCGGGGCGTCGGTGATGCAGGCCCCGAGTGAGATGACGGCCCCCATCTACAGCCGCAGCAAGGGCCGGTACGTCGGCGTCTCGGTCTGGGATTCGAGCGCGGCGCAGAAAGGGGTGGCGCTCTTCGGCGTGGGCAGCGCGGGGTTCCTGCCGGCCGGGGTGCGCTACGACGCGGCGACCGGGTTCTCCGGGTCGGGCTGGGGGCAATGGGTGAGCTACGTCGAGCACGCCTTCAGGGACGACTGGACGGAGTGGGGCTACACGGACGCGCGCGGGGAGTCGTATTCGTTTGCGCGCAACAACGGCGGGTTCGTTCCCGCGGCGTGGCAGCAACAGCCGCAGAATCATCCGATAGTGCCCTTACCAGACCTTAAGACAGGGATAGAAGAAGCGCTTAGTGATCTAAAATGTGCTAATTATATTGACAGACTTCTTAGTAGGGTGGCTTATGAGACTAAGCGATCACCCCTCGACATGAGTCTCTCGGACATATTCAGTCTAGCTAGTTTTACCTTTGCGCCCCCTCTGGCGGGGCCTAATTCAACATTGATTGGAGGTGGTAGGGCACGCGGATCAATCGAGAAAGGAACAGCGGAGATTCACATCCATCAAATGTATGCGCCATATGGTGAACACACCCCGGCCGAGGAAATAAAACGGTATCAAGATATTTATATTCATAATGCGCTCCACGAGGCTATTCATCTGGCCGCTAGAGGGGGGGGCGGCGGAATTTATAACGATAGGGCGTTGGCCTCCGCGGCCTTCAATTTGATGGATAAGAAAAGCCAGAAGGCGAATCCGCTACCCGCACCAAATTCCAGCTCAATAGCATTCAGCACCTACTGGGATAGTCAGCTATCGAAGTATTGCAAATGAAAGGAACATAGAAATGATGTTCAAGCATGTGGGTCTTCTCGCTTTTTGCTTAATCTTATGTATAAGTGTTCTCTCGTATGAGAGAGGGTGGCGTGGAATTGTACCAATGCGCTCGACTCGTGCGGACGTTGAAAAGTTATTAGGGCCTTCTGTTGAAGAAGGGTATGGAGTGACATACGACTTGGGGAATGAAGCCGTGACTTTTGAGTATTCTAGCGGGCCTTGCACAAAGGGGAAAATAAACGGTTGGAATGTCCCAGAAAATACCGTAATACGCATACGGGTCAGTTCAACAGAAAAACCTCGTTTCTCCGATCTCAATATAGATAAAAAAAAGTTTGAGAGGATAGAGGACTCAGAATTACTCGATGTTCTCTACTATACAAATAGGGCAGAAGGTATCACTTATGAAGTGCAAGACGGGGTCGTTACAACCATTGAGTATGCCCCCGCAGCTAAAGATGAATCCCTCTATTGTGCTAACAGGTCGGGGTGAATCCCGCAGGATCCTTCAAGCGGTATAGATCTCAAGCCGTGGAATGACTTGGCAATTTCGACCTGTTCAATATGCCAAGCCGGAGATCGGGTTGAGATGAGCGCACGGGCTTTCGCAAGATTTTCAGGCTACCCAACAACCCCTCACTAAATCATTTTAGCCATACTGATCTGAATATTAAGCTGACTGCACGGCCCGCTTGTACGACTCATGATGCATCAGCCGGTCGTGCCGGGGCAGCCCGCGCCGGAGGCCGAGCCGGTGCCGAACCTCGTGGCCGACCTGCCGCTCGGAAGGTGTCGGCTCGAAGGGATGGCGATTGACTGCGCGCGGGCCGCGCAGGTGATGGAGGGCGAGTCGGCCATCCGCCGCGGCCCGGATAACGACTGCGGGTCGCGCCCCCGGTCGCGGCCGGTACTCATTTAAAGGGCACTCCCCGCGCGCGCACTTCAAGACTTTAAGATCGACGACAGTTACCCCCGTTAGCGATCCACAGGTTCTGCTCAAGATACTTTCGGCCGCTCGTCCGTGGCCCGCCTCACCACCTCTACCGCGGGTGCGAGCACGTCGCCGATCCCGGCCTCGACCTTCAAGTCCACGGCCTCGTCGTAAGGCGTCTCGCCTCGGTTGACCAGAACGACGCGCGCGCCCGATCTGATCGCCACCCCGACGAGCGCGGCAGCCGGGTTGACGACGAGCGAGGAGCCGAGCACGAGCATCAGGTCGCAGGCGGCGGCGTGCTCCGCCGAGAGCCTCAACTCCTTTTCCGGCAGCGGGTCGCCGAAGTTCACCACCGACGAGATGATCCGCCCGCCGCACGCGGGGCAGGCCGGCTGTCCGGCGAAGGGCCGCTGCGTGCGGTAGCCCGGCCCCCACCTTTGCGCGTCCCAGCCGACATCCGCGCGCGCGTGCAGGCGGTCGCAGTTCAGACAGCGCATGAGTTGGCCGTTGCCGTGCAGCTCGGCCAGCAGGTCCGGACGTATGCCAGAGCGGCGGTGCAGGTTGTCCGTGTTCTGCGTGATGAGGAACTGTAGCTTCCCCAACCCCTGAAGCTCGACGAGCGCGAGGTGCGAGCGGTTAGGCTCGACCTGCCCCGGCGCGACGCGCCAGCGCGGGGGCGCGAGGCCCGCGTCGCGCCTCGTCCAGACGCCGTCGGGGCCGCGGAAGTCGGGGATGCCGGAGTCGGTACTGATCCCCGCGCCCGTGAAGGCGACGACGTGGCCGGCCTCAAGTATCCAGCCCGCGACAGTCTCTATCTCCCGTTCAGGAACCCTTTCCCTAATCACAATAGTTCACCCGTTCAGAGGAAGTAGCCGTAGCCAACCCGCATCCCGCCGAGTGATGAGTAGGGCACGGTGGTGACCAAAACCACGGTCATCAGGCTGTGCGAGAAGGCCGCGGCGAGAAGATTCGGCGCCCGCTGGTACTGCCACGCCCAAAGGAGTCCGCCGCAGAAGGTGGCGGCCATCAGCCACGGGTTCGGCAGATGCAGCAGGGCGAAGACGGAGGCCACGAAGAGCGTGCTGCGCGCCCCCCGCCCCCACACCATCTGCGCCCTCCGGTTAATGAACCCTTGGAGCGGGTACTGCTGCACCAGCCCCCAGACGAACAGCCAGAAATAGGTGAGGGCCGACGGCGGCCCTAATCGAATGTCGCCTACGCGCAGGCTGCCCAACAGCCACCCGGCGAGGGCGAGCAAAAGCGTGGCGGCGATCATCGGGGGCAGAAGTAGCGCAAGGGCCGGCCACAGGTTATCGATCCGCCAACCTAAATCGCGCGGCGACTCACGCCGCGCCCGGTGCGAGATCAGCATGAAAGCGAAAGCGGCTCCGACGGGGACGAGGCCGGCGAGATAACTTCGGCCGAACAGCGGCAGCACCGCCCACTCGGCCACCAGCACGCAGAATACGACAACGGAAATCTCGGAGAGGGGGCCGGCTACGCCGCGACGCGCCCGGCCGGCCGCGTCTGTTGGCACTTCTACACTCCCCATCGCGCCGCATCGACCTTCCGAAGCCCCGCCCGGCCGCGCCCCGACTTGCCCTCGCCGCGACCCGACGACGACGGGCCGTAGCCCGCACACTCCAAAGTCCGGGGCGTGAATCTCATCACGGGTCAACCTTCCAACGCCTGTCGCAGCCCATCGTAGTACGCCCGCTGCAGCCTCTCCATGTCTTCCTTCACCAAGTTTAGGCCGAACACGCACAGCTCGAAGTTGTCGGCCAGCTTGCGGAAGAGCGGCGCGTCGTCCGCGTACTCGAACTGGTCGAAGGCCGAGACCACCTTGTACGACTCCTTGCCCGCCTTCATGTAGTCCACGAAGGCGTCGAGGCGCATCTGCCTGAACCGCTGCCGGCCCTGAAGGCTCTCGGGGAAGAGGCCCGCCACGAAGAGGACGTAGTCGCCGACGTGCTTGCGCACCTCGCGCTCGCGGTCGAAGGAGTCGGCCCCGAGCAGGGGGTTGGATTCGAGCAGCATCTCCCCGACATCTTCGAGCCTGCGGCCGCGCGCGTCGCGCACGCGGTAGAGGTTGCCGACGTGGGTGAAGTCGACGAGCAGCCCGGAGACGTAGGCGATTAGGCGCGGGTCGGGTAGCCGCACGTCGGCGTCGAAGCGCCGCGCAACCATCTCGGCGAAGAAGCGGCGCAGCGGGTGATCGCGGCCGACGGCTTGTGTTCTTCCCGTCACCATGAAGCGCCCCGCGCGTCAGTGTTTGTGGTGGCCGCCGGCGAGCATTTGCCTTTCGTGTGACCACGCGTCGGCTGCGTCCTTCTCGAACGGGTAGAGATGAACCATCCACCCGAACAGGCGCGGCAGGAACCTCCCGCCGGCTCGGCGGCACGCTTCCGCCGTCTCGATTGAACCGCTCAGGCCGAAGCGCGCGTCGGCCGCGAAGATGCCCTCCTGCCAGCCCGCGCCGGGCGGCAGGCAGACGTTGACGTGCTGGTGCCACCGCGCGACGCTCAACGGGATGCGACCGTCTAACTCGTCCTCGCCCATGCCGGCCGGGGCCGTGTACATCACGCCGATCAGGCGGTAGCCCGCGCCCGCCTTCTCGTAGAGCAGGGAGGTGGGGCGCGTCGGGTCGAAGCGGCGCTCGGCCTCGGCGGCGTTGCCGAAGTGGTTGAAGTGGTACATGCCCTGCGGCACGTCGGGCGCGAGGATTTCGTAGCCCTCCCCGAGCGCAACCCTATAGTCTTCGTACTTCCCCACGGCCCCGCGGGCGGCCCTGACTATTTCATCCGCGCGCCGCCGGTCGGCCGCATCTGGTCGGCGCAACTCGGTCGTCCTGACGTGAGCGCCGGAGTGCTGATGCGCCACCGGCGCGGCGGGCGTCGGGCCGTCCGACCGCACCTGCGGCGACGGATTCATGCGAGTAGACGTTCTCTCGGCGCGCGAGGTCGCGCAGCTCGCGCCCGCGACCCCCGCGAGTAATAGCAGTTGTAAGACGTAAATCTTCACGTCATAAACTCCCTCGGCCGACGAGGCCCGCACGGCCGCCCCGCCGCCCACACGACAAGAAGGCGTTAGAGTCGTCTAACGCCTTCCGCAACCACGTCTGAGAATATCGTCTACCAATTCGGATGCGACCCGCCGACGGCCTGTTGCCCGCGCGGCTACCTGTACCGGCCCGTACGGTCATACGTCCGACTCAGGCCGTGAAGGGGACGCCGTCTAACAACGTCACGCGCCCGACCCGCTATCAGCGGCTCTCCCAACATCGAAGCCGGCATCGGGGGTTTATGTTGCAAAGAATAATATGAGGCAAGGGAGGTCGCTATGAGCTCTAAGTCTATGCGGCTAGTCCGAAGATACTCCAGACGAACTCCGCCCCCCTTCCGAAACACTTCCGCCTAGCCTCTTGACCTGTCCCTTCCCCGGCATGCGTGAAGCCTCGATGCCTTCTTTCGTAAGTTCCGCAGTCTGAAAAGACCTGCTGAAAATTTTTCCGGCACCGCGTAAGATTGGCGTCCGCGGGGCGTCATAAAAACGGGGGCTGTGCGCCACGGGGCCGCCAACCCCCGGAGCCGCGGCGGGATGCTGAACCTACGCAAATCGGGCCTCAGCTCGGAGGAGTTGTTCGCGCGCAACTACGAGCGGCTGCTCGGGTGGTCGCTCCACCTGACGGGCGGCGACCGCGCGGCCGCGGAAGACCTGCTCCACGACGTCTTCGTCCTCCTCAGCCTCCACCGTCCCGACCTGACCGTCGTCGACAACCCCGAAGGCTACCTTTACACGATGCTCCGCAACCTGCACATCTCGGGGTTGCGCCGCGCCGCGCGCGCCCCGCTGCGACAGCTCTCGGTCGTCGAGTTCGACTCGGCCGACGCCGGACTGCGCACGCTCGGCGCGCACGATCAGCTCCTCATCCGCGACGAGCTGCGCACGGTCTGTCGCTACGCCTGCGCCCGCAAGGAGCGCGCCAAGTCGGCCTGCGCGCTCATCCTCCGCTTCTTCCACGGCTACTACCCGAGCGAACTCGCGCGCGTCCTGCGCACGACGCGCCAAGCCGTGGACGTGCGCCTCCTGCACGCGCGCAACGAGGCGCGTGCCGTGCTGGAGAACCCGCGCGCCCTCGGCTTCGTCGACGGGACGGAGGTGACGCCGGAGCGCGCGCCGGAGTCGTCTGGCTCGGCCGCCGACTTCCTGACGGAACTGCGCGAGACGATTTTCCGCTCGCGGCGCGGCGACTGCCCGTCGCCCGTGGAGCTGCGCCGGCTCTACCGCTACGACGACGAGTCGCCGGCGCAGGAGCGGCTCGCGCACTTCGTCAGCTGCCGCGAGTGCCTCGAAGAGATCAACCGCGAGCTGGGCATCCCGCCGCTCTCCGAGCGCCACCCGGCGGACACGATCACGCGCGAGTCGCGCGGCGGTCGACGCGGCGGGG
>DATCVD010000436.1:0-2319 GCA_036567125.1 Pyrinomonadaceae bacterium
GCGCCGCCGCCGACGTACTCGCGCAGGGCGTCGCGCCAGTCGGGGAGCGCCGGGAGGCCGACGGCGGGCGAGAGCAGGCAGCGCAGGCGCGAATCGCGCGGGCGGGGCGCGGGGCGGTCGAGCGAGTCCATCGAAACGCTCTCAAGGCGGGAGTCGTCGCAGCCGGCGAGCCGCAGCGCCTCGCGCGCGAACCCCTCGAAGCTCGTGCCGTCGCCCGCGTTCGTGACGTGATAGACGCCGGGCAGGTCGAGCGCGGCCAGCTCGCGCAGCCGGCGGGCGAGGTCGGGCGCGTAGGTCGGCGTGCCGAACGCGTCGCGGATGGCCTTGAGCGGCGTGCCGGCGCGCGCGAGTTCGACGACGCGCGCGAGGAAGTTGCGCCCGCCGGGGCCGTAAACCCAGCCCGTGCGGACGACCGTCGAGCGGGCCGTCGAGCTTTGCGCCAGCCGCTCGCCCGCGAGCTTGGCGCGGCCGTAGGCGCTCTGCGGGTCGGGGTCGTCGCGCTGCGTGTAGAAGTCGCCCTTGTCGCCCCGGAAGACGTAGTCGGTCGAGATCGTGACGAAGGACGCGCCCGCCGCGCGACTCGCCGCGGCCAGCACCCCGACCGCCTCGGCGTTGACCAGCCGCGCGCGCGCCTCGTCGCGCTCGCACGCGTCCACGTCCGTCCACGCCGCGCAGTTGATCACGGAATCGGGCCGCTCGCGCGCGAAGACCTCCCGAACGTCCGGCCCGCGCGTGATGTCGAGCGACGCGCGCTCGTGCGCGAACACCTCGTCGCCCAGCCCGCGGCAGTGCGCCGCCAGCGCCGCGCCGACCATCCCGCCCGCCCCGGTGATCAAGATGCGCATAAAAAAGAGGATTCAGGAGTTAGGATTCAGGATTTAGGAGCTAGGGGTCGGGATGCGGAAGTCGACATTTAAGTAAGGCCCGGCCCCGATTCCATTCTGACTCCTAACTCCTAACCCCTAGCTCCTAAATCCTGCCTCCTGCTCCTACGTCGTTCCGTACTGCCGCTCGTAGTAGTCGCGGTACTGGCCGCTGCGGGCGCGCGCGACCCACGCGGGGTTCGCGGCGTACCAGTCGATGGTCTGGCGCAGGCCCGTCTCCCACGTCTCGCGCGGGAGCCAGCCGAGCTCGCGCTCGACCGTCGCGGAGTCGATGGCGTAGCGGCGGTCGTGGCCCGGCCGATCCTTGACGAACTTGATCAGGGAGCGCGGCTTGCCGAGCGCGTCGAGGATCGACTCGACGACTTCGAGGTTGCGGCGCGGGTTGCGCGCGCCGATGTTGTAGGCCGCGCCCGCGCGACCGCGGAGGGCGGCGGCGAGCACGGCGCGGCAGTGATCCCCGACGTAAATCCAGTCGCGCACGTTGCGCCCGTCGCCGTAGACGGGCACGGGCTCGTCGTGCGCGGCGTTCGAGATGATGAGCGGGATCAGCTTTTCGGGGAACTGGCGCGGGCCGTAGTTGTTGCCGCAGCGCGTCGTCACCACGTCCAGCCCGTGCGTGTGGTGCGCGGCGCGCACCAAGTGCTCGGCCGCCGCCTTCGAGGCGGCGTAAGGGCTGTTGGGCGCGAACGGCGAGTCGTCCGTGAAGAACGCCGACTCGTCCTCGGGCAGACTGCCCATCACCTCGTCGGTCGAGACCTGCACGAAGCGGCCGACCTTTCGCTCGCGCGCGGCGTCCAGGAGCACCTGCGTGCCGCGGACGTTCGTTTGCAGGAACTCGTCGGCCGACGCGATGCTGCGGTCGACGTGCGACTCGGCCGCGAAGTTGAAGACGACCTCCGCGCCCTCTTCGAGCGCGGCGAGGACGGCCTGTTTGTCGCTGATGTCGCCCCGGACGAAGCGGTGGCGCGCGGGGTCGAGTCCTTCGAGGTTGTCGAGGTTGCCGGCGTAGGTGAGCGCGTCGAAGTTCGTGACGCGCGCGTCAGCGAACTCGTCGAGGAGGAGTCTGACGAAGGCGGAGCCGATGAAGCCGGCCCCGCCGGTGACGAAGAATTTTCTCATGGCTTGGAATCGAGCGGGCGAGTATAGGTGCGCGTCCGAGAGGGTGTCAAGAAACTGAAAGCCGTGAATCGTGAATCGTGAATCGTAAATAGATCAGAACTGATTTCTTCCATTCACGATTCACGATTCACGATTCTTCCGTGGCTTGCGCGGGAGCGCGCCGAGTCCGTATCCTCAGTCGGTTCCGGGGAGACGAGAAGGGATGTCAACCACCGCCGCCAACGAGTGCGCCGCGCGCGTCGTCGATCTGCTCCGGCTCGAAGCCGCGGCCATCGAGGCCTGCGCCGCGCGGCTCGACCCGGCGCAGGTCGCGCGG
>DATCVD010000437.1:0-4234 GCA_036567125.1 Pyrinomonadaceae bacterium
GATCTGATCCGCGATGGCGTCGGCCGCCTGCTCGCCCGCGACCGCGCCGTCGCCGACGCGCACGGAGGTCAGGTACCTCACGTCGACGCGCAGCGCGCGCCCCTCGCGCCGGAGCGTCAGGACGAACGGGCCGATCTGGACGGTGTCGCCGTCGGCGATTGCGGCGCGGCCCTCGACGAGCTTGCCGTTCAGGGTCGTCGAGTTCGACTTCGAGAGGTGCGTGATGTAGAAGTCGCCGCCCAGCTGGTTGATGCCGGCGTGGACTTCCGAGACGGTCGGGTGGTTCAGGTGCAGCTCGCAGTCGGGGAGGCTGCCGATGGTCAGCCCCTCGGTGACGAGCGTGACGGGGTCGAAGCCGCGATCCTCGCGGTTGATGACGAACTTGCTGGTCTGTAGTTCCATGCCGGCGACGCTCGAAGGGGGCGGCTAGCGCACCGCGAAGAAGACGACTTGGATGATGTGGACGAGCATCAGCGTCAGCATCAAGGCGGTGGCGACGACGTGCGGCGCGAGCCACAGCTTGAGGAGCTGGTGCAGGTAGATGAGCGAGTCCGCGCGGCGCAGCAGGACGGTCGCCTCGACGGCCTCGTCGAAGAGCTCCTTCGACTTCTGATCTTTCAGCGACTCGGCCTGCTCCTGCACCGCCCGGCGCGCGCGGCGGAGCAGATCGTCGAGCGGCTCGCGCCGGAGGTACTGCCGCAGCAGGAAGCCGAAGGAGAGGAAGCGGCGGCGCACCTCGCGCTTGACGAGGTCGCGCAGCTCGGGGCTGCTCTGCTGGCCGACCGAGACGAGCTGCGCGCGCAGCTCGTCTCGGCGCGCGCGCAGGTCTTCGACGAGCAGCGGCTCGCCCTCGATGCTCGTCATCACGCGCGGCGCGATCAGGTAGGCGGCCGTGCCGAACATGCCCGTCAGGATCACGAGATCGAAGGAGAGCATGAGCGCGGTCGTCAGCAGCCCGCCGGTGCTCGAACCGCCGTGGAGCAGGAGCAGCACCCCGGCCGCGACGCCCGCGTAGATGTGCAGCAGCAGCCAGTAGCGCAGCGCGCCCGCGCGGCGGCGGTAGACCTGCTTGCGCGCCACGTAGGTCATCAGGGCCGCGATGCCGCCGAGGCCGACGAAGCCGGTCAGCCACCTGACCGTCACCCACGTGCCGCCGAGCCGGCCGTCGAGGCCGTAGCGGAGCATGCCCCAGACGGTCGCCGCGGCGAGCAGGGCGGTGACGACGATCCCGCCCGCATGCCAGAGCTTGGCGAGCGGATCGCTCTTGTGGATGTTGCGGCCGATGGCGTGGGTCTGGTCGCGGAAGATGAGGCCGAGGCGTCCCTGCACCTCGTCGAAATACTCGCGCGGGTTGACGCGCACGAGCGCGCCCGTCGGGCAGTTCTCCTCGCAGGAGTAGGCCTGACGCTTCGCGCCCTCCGGGTTGAGCGGCGTGTTGTTGCAGAGGTTGCACTTGACGGCGAGCAGGTCTTCCGTCTCCGTGACCTCCTTCAACTCGGCGGGCGGCGCGAGGCTGATCCACGAGCGCGCGCGCGTCTTCCACGTCTGCGGCTCGGCGGCCGGCGACTTGCGCGGCACCATCGAGATGGCGCTGTAGGGGCACTGGACGGCGCAGTCGCCGCAGCCGATGCAGGTCTTCGGGTCGATGTCGATCTGGCCGTCGGACATGCGGCCGATGGCCCCGGTGGGGCAGCCCGTCAGGCACTCCGGGTCTTGGCAGTGGAGGCAGACGGCCGGCGCGAGGACGTGCTGCGTCGAGCTGGAGCCGATGCGCGTCGGCCGCTCGACGTGGATGCCGCGCCGGAGCAGCCGCGAGCGGCCGTGCACCTTGTGGCAGGCGAGCGAGCAGTTGCCGCAGCGCACGCACAAGTCCATGTCCATCACGAGCAGGTTCGTGGCGTCGACGAGGCCGGTCGTGATCTCCTTCTCGGCCGCGGCCAGCGAGCGCAGGTCTTCGCGGCGCTCGACCCGCACGTCGTCGTCGGCGACGGAGAAGCCGGCGAACGCGTCGCGCACGGCCGCGAGCAGGCGCGGGTTCTGGCGCAGCGTGTCGATGTCGATCTCCAGCGCCTCGGTGCGCGAGAGCACGGTCGCGGTGTAGCCCCACGCCGCGCCCGCCTGCGACAGCCCTTCGAGGCCGAGGCAGTTGCCCGCGCCGATGAAGTCCACGCCCTCGTCCTTCTCAATGGCCGAGACCACCTCGGTCGCGTCCGAGAGAACCGTCATGCCGCGCACGCGCCGCACCCAGCCGTTCTTGATGAAGACGACCCGCTCGACCGCGTCGCCCTCGCCGTGCAGCACGTGGTTCTTGCCGTAGACGACGAAGCGCGCGGCCTCGCCCAGCTGCTTGAGCAGGTCCTTGTCGAAGCGGTCGCCCGCGAACTGCTTGACGTCGACGAGCGTGCGCCCCAGCCCGTGCTCGCGGTAGGTGTGATCGAGCGCGCTGCCGAAGCGGTTGAGCTTGCGGAGCAGGCGCAGGGCGGGCCGCGTGATTTCGAGGACGAGGGCCGTGCGCCCGTCTGGCACCTTGCAGGTCGCGTTGCGCGGCACGCCCGCGAGGATCGCCATCTCGCCGAAGCTCGTCCCTTCGGGCAGCTCGCCGACCTTCGCGGTCTGCCCCTCGTCGTTCGTGACGTACACGTCGAGGCTGCCTTCGACGACGATGTAGAAGGTGTTGCCGCCCCAGTCGCCCTGCTTGATCACCTCCTCGCCGCCCTCGTAGACGAACAGCCGGACGTAGGGGCCGACCTTCTTGCCGTTGTAGTTGCGCCCGTAGGCGATCACGTCGAGGTCGAGTTCGTACTTGAACGGGCCGGTCTGCCCGGCGACGCCCTTGCCGCCCTCGCCGCCGCGCCCCTCGCCGGGCGTTCCGTGCGCGCCCTCGCCGTGCGCGCTGGTGTGGCCGCCGCCGTTCGCGCCGGGGGATTCTTCGCCGCCGTGGCCGTGCGCGTCGCCGCGCTCGACGAGTTCCGAGATGATCTCGACCTTCCCGATGGCTTCCAGAATTTCGGTGTGGTGCTTGACCTGACGGGGCATAAAGTTTCCAGCAGACTTTTGAAGATCAAGAAGACTGTTTTGAAGATCAAGTGGCCCGTAAGGTGCGTCTCTTTGTGGACTGACGCCGCGGAAAAGCTGGGCCTCGCGGAGTGTGCTTCGTATGACGGGCGGGATTATAGCAGGAGGGCGACATTTAGAGGGAAGGATTTTTACGCGCGCCGCCGCGCGGCCGGCGCGGAATTTTGGAACCGCCCCGCGGGGTGGCGCGTGTAGTGTGTTCGCGGGCGGCGCGCGCAGTCGGCGGCCGTGTATAATCGGCGTCTGGAAGGCTCGCCCGCAATAAGGAGCGCGCGGCGGGGGCGACGCGAGAGTCGCCCGGCGCGGCCCGCGCGCGACACTCTCCCGGCGCAGCCCGCCGTCCCTCGATGAGCGCACTGTCATCAGTCGAAGAACTGCCGCTGGCGGCCCACGGCGCGGCCACCGCGAGGCTCGGTGTGTCCGTGGTCGAACCCGTCTCGGATCACAGCCTGCTGGCCGCAGCGCGCGAGGGCGACGAGTCGGCCTTCGCCGAGCTGGTCAGGCGCTACCGCGGCCAGATCACGAACTACGCGTACCGCGTCGTCGGCGACTACGAGACGGCGGTCGATCTGGCGCAGGAGACTTTCCTGCGCGTCTTCCGCGCGGCCGAGCGCTACCAGTCGAGCTACGCCTTCTCGACCTACATCTACCGGATCGCGACCAACCTCGCCATCTCGGAACTGAGGAAGCGCAAGCGGCAGCGGCTCGTCTCGCTGACCGGCTTCTTCCAGCCGCGCGAGCAGGGCGGCGACGACTGCGAACTCGACCCGGCCGACCTGCGGCCGCTGGCCGACACGACGCTCGTCGACGACGAGCGGCGACAGGCCGTCGCGCGCGCCATCGCGACGCTGCCGGAGAAGTACCGCGTGCCGCTCGTCCTGCGCGACGTGGAGGAGCGCAGCTACGAGGAGATCGCCCGCATCCTCGACATGAGCGAGGGGACGGTCAAGTCGCGCATCAGCCGCGCGCGCGCCTTCCTGCGCGACAAGCTGCGGCAGTACCTGTGACGGGGGGATCGGGGTGAGAGAGATGAACTGCAAGGAGTACAGGGCGGAGATCGAGGGGTCGGACTTCGCGGCGGGACGCGAGGCCGCGCGCTCCCCGTCGCACGCCGACGGCTGCGCGGTGTGCCGCGACTTCCGCGACGAGACGGCCGCCG
>DATCVD010000438.1:0-2656 GCA_036567125.1 Pyrinomonadaceae bacterium
CCGAGGGCGCACGCCCCTTCGACCTCGCGCGCGGGCCGCTGCTGCGCGCCCACCTGCTGCGCCTCGCCGACGACGACCACGCGCTGCTGCTGACGATGCACCACATCGTGTCGGACGGGTGGTCGATGGGCGTGCTCGGGCGCGAGATGGTGGCCCTCTACGACTCGTTCAGCCGCGGGGAGGCGTCGCCGTTTGAGGAGTTGGCGGTGCAGTACGGTGACTACGCGCGGTGGCAGCGCGGGTGGCTGCAAGGCGAGGTCTTGGAGCGGCAGCTCGCCTACTGGCGGGGGCAGCTCGTCGGTGCTCCGCCGATGTTGGAGCTGCCGACCGACAGGCCGCGCCCGCCCGTGCAGACCTACCACGGGGCGTCGCACGCGGTCGAGTTCTCCGCAGAGCTGACTTCGGGCTTGCGCGCCCTCGCACGCTCCGAAGGGGCGACGATGTTCATGACGCTGCTCGCCGGCTTCCAAGCCCTGCTCTCTCGCTACACGCACCAGCAGGACGTGGTGGTCGGGGTAGACGTGGCGAACCGGACGCGTCTGGAAACCGAAGGACTCATCGGCTTTTTCGTCAACATGCTGGTGCTGCGCACAGACCTTTCGGGGTCGCCCACCTTCCGCGAGCTGCTGGGGCGCGTGCGTGAGGTGACGCTCGGCGCCTACGCTCATCAGGACGTGCCCTTCGAGAAACTCGTGGAAGAGTTACAGCCCGTGCGCGACCTGAGCCGCACCCCGCTCTTCCAGGTCGTGTTCGGTTTGCAGAACGCGCGCCGAGAGCAGCTCCAACTCGAAGGGCTCGAACTCGGAGCCTCCCACGCCGAGGGTCAAATAGCCAAATTCGATTTGACCTTAAACGTGGTCGACCGCGGGGAAGGTCTGACGGTCTCGCTGGAGTACAACACGGATCTCTTCGACGCTTCGACCGCCGCACGCATGTTGGGCCATCTGGAGCGACTGCTTCAGGCCGCCGCGGGTGACCCCTCAAGGCTCGTCGCACAACTGCCGCTGTTGCCCGAAGCGGAGCGCCGTCTGCTGCTGGAGGAGTTCAACGCGACGGGCGCGGAGTTCGCGGAAGCCGCGCGCCCCATACACGAGTTGTTCGAGCGGCAGGCCGCGCTCACGCCCGACGCGGTCGCCGTCGTCTCCGAGGCCGGGCGGTTGAGTTACGCGGAGCTGAACCGCCGCGCCAACAAGCTGGCGCGCCATTTGCGCCGGCTCGGCGTCGGCCCGGAGACGCTGGTCGGCGTGCTTCTGGAGCGGGCCGCCGGTGCCATCGTCGGCCTGCTCGGCATACTCAAGGCCGGCGCGGGCTACGTGCCCCTCGACCCCGCCTACCCGCAGCAGCGTCTCGCCTTCATGCTCGAAGACGCGGGCGCGCACCTCCTGCTGACGGAGCAAAGGCTGCTCGGCCTGTTGCCCGGTCGTGCGGCGCGAGTCGTCTGCGTGGATCGAGACTGGGAGCGGATCGAACGGGAGGACGGGGCGAACCCCGGCTACGAGACGCGGCCCGAAAGCACGGCTTACATCATCTACACCTCCGGCTCGACGGGAATTCCGAAGGGCGTCATGATCGAGCACCGCTCGCTGGTCAACTTCACGCTGGCGGCGACGGCCGCCTACGGACTGCGCCCCTCCGATCGCCTGCTTCAGTTCTCTTCGCTCAGCTTCGACACGGCGGCTGAAGAGATATTCACGTGCCTGACCGTCGGGGCCACGCTCGTGCTCAGAACGGCCGAGGTCTCTTACTCGGTGGATGCCCTGTTGGAGAAATGCCGCGAGCACGAAGTCACCGTGCTCGACCTCCCGACCGCCTACTGGCACGAGCTGACTTGGGAACTGAGTTCCTGGAATCTGAGTCTGCCCGCGACCGTCCGGCTAGTCATTGTGGGCGGCGAGCGGGCGCTGCCCGAGCGCCTGTCGATGTGGCGACGGAGCGCGGGCGGCGACGTCCGCCTGATGAACAGTTACGGCCCGACGGAGACCACCGTGGCGGCGACCGTCAGCGACCTGACGGCGCGCGGGGATGAAGAGAAAGTCTCCCTGGGTGAAGTGCCCATCGGCCGCCCCCTCGCGAACGTCAAGGCGTACGTCCTCGATTCGAACGTGCTGCCTGTTCCGGTCGGCGTGGCAGGGGAGTTGTACGTAGGCGGCGCGGCGCTCGCGCGCGGCTACCTCCGGCGGCCCGGACTGACGGCCGAGCGGTTCACCCCCGACCCGTTTTCCGCCGAGGCCGGCGCGCGCCTCTACCGGACGGGCGACGTGGTGCGTCTGGCGGGCGGGGAGCTAGAGTACCTTGGGCGCACCGACGCGCAGGTGAAGGTGCGCGGCTACCGGATAGAACTCGGCGAGGTGGAGTCGGCGCTGCGCGAGCAGGAGGGTGTGCGGGAGGCGGTGGTCATCGCGCGCGAGGACGAGGCGGGAGACAAGCGGCTGGTGGCCTACGTCGTCACGGGGGGCGACGACGCCGGGGGCGACGGCGGCGCGGAGGGCGGAACGCCCGCGCGTTGGCGCTCAACCCTGCGCGAGCGCCTGCCCGACTACATGGTGCCTTCGGCCTTCGTCGTGATGGAGTCGCTGCCGCTGACGCCGAGCGGGAAGCTCGACCGCCGCGCACTGCCCGCGCCCGAGTGGGGCGCGGGGCGCGTGGCCGAGGGCGG
>DATCVD010000439.1:0-3298 GCA_036567125.1 Pyrinomonadaceae bacterium
CGGCCGACGTGGCCGCGCGCGGCGAGAGTTTAACGAGAGGAGTCGGAGATGGTCTTCCCGATCCGAGACGACAACACGGGGCGCACGATCACGCCCTTCGTCAACTACGCCCTCATCGTCGCGAACGTCCTCGTCTTCGTCCTGCTGCAAGGCATCGGCTCGAACAATGAGTTCACCTACGCCTTCTCGACCGTGCCGCAGGAGATCGCCACGGGCACGGACATCGACCGGCCCGTCGTCGTCCGCGACCCCCTGAGCGGCGACCCGCTCGGCAGCATCGACTTGCAGCCCACGCCCGGCTCCGTCTACCTCACGCTGCTCACGTCGATGTTCATGCACGGCGGCATCATGCACCTCTTGGGCAACATGCTCTTCCTCTGGATTTTCGGCGACAACATCGAGGACGACCTCGGCCACGCGCGCTACGCGGCCTTCTACCTGACGGCGGGCCTGCTCGCCTCGCTCGCGCACGTCGTGACGACCTTCGCCTTCGGGCAGAACCCTTACATCCCGAGCCTCGGCGCGTCGGGCGCGATCTCCGGCGTGATGGGCGCGTACCTGCTGCTGCACCCGCGCCGCCGCGTGACGGTCTTCCTGTTCCGCTTCCTGACGGAAGTGCCGGGCATGGTCGCGGTCGGGCTGTGGTTCGTCTTGCAGCTCATCAGCGGGCTGGGGCTGCTCGGCGGCGGCTCGCAACTGGGCGGCGTCGCCTACGCGGCGCACATCGGCGGCTTCGTCGCCGGCTTCGCGCTCGTCAAGCTGTTCATGATCGGGCGCGGGCGCGGCGGCGCGGGCGGCGCGGGGCCGATGATCACGCCGCGCGGGTTCTGAAAGTATTAGCCGCGGGGCAGGCGGGACGGTGAACCGAAGGCAAGCTGTTCCCGGTTCGTCGTCCCACGTTCACCGTCAACGCTTCCCCGTGAACTCCGCGACTAACTTTCCTACCGGTGTGGGTACGCTGCCGTACGGCGGCGGCGCGTTAACACGCGAAGTTTAGATAGGTAGAGCGGCGCGGGCGGTAAAGTTGACCCGCGCGCGAAACGTTCGTGACAGGCGGCGGGGCACAATCGCCCCGCCGTCAATTTTTGTGTCCGCCCACCGGCGGACGCCTTACAAGCAGGTGAACAGGGGGAGGAGAACTATGGGGAAGAGGATCGTCTGGATCGCGCTGTGCGCGTTCTTCGGGCTGGCGCTGTCATTCGCCGGCCTGTCTTCGGCGCGCACCGCGCAGAACAGCAACTCGGGCACGACGGGGCAGAACTCGAACGGCGTCGGCGGCGCTAACACGAACGAGACCGGCGCGCGCACGGGCAACCAGTCGGGCGGGCAGATGGGCGGGCAGATGGGCGGCGCGCTCTCGTCGCAGGATCGTAAGTTCGCCATGAACGCCGCGATGAGCGACATGTTCGAGATCGAGTCCTCGCGCCTCGCCTTAGAGCGCGCGACGAGCGATCACGTGAAGCAGATGGCGCAGCAGTTGATCGACGATCACACGCGCACGAGCGGCGAGCTGGCGCAGCTCGCGCAGGCCCGCGGGATGACGCCGCCCGCGCAGCTCGACTCGAAGCACGCCGGGATGCTCATGCGCCTGCGCGGCATGTCGGGCGCGCAGTTCGAGCGCGAGTACGTCCGGCAGGCGGGCGTCAAGGCGCACGAGAGCGCCGTGAAGCTGTTCCGCGACCAGTCGCGCAAGGGGCGCGACGCAGACCTGCGCGCCTTCGCCGCGCGCACGCTGCCCGCGCTCGAAGGTCATCTGCAAATGGCCCGCGGCCACGCCGGCATGCACGGCGGCGGCGGCAGCATGAACAACGCCAACCGCAACTCCAACTCGAACATGGGCGGCAACAGTAACAACAGCAACCGCTGATCGAACGAAGAACGTAACTGCCGACCAAAGCAGTCGGCCGGGCTACGAAAACAGGTCGGCGGCGACTAGGAAAGTTCGCGGGCGGGCGGGGGCGATTCGTGAGTCGTCCCCGCCCGCCCGCGCCGTCTTCGCGAGCCGCCGCGCCGCTTCCGTCCCGCCGCCGCCGCCGCCGTCGATTAAAAAAAATCCCGCGCAACCCCCCGACCGTGCGCGAAATGGGTTGACCGTCCGGCGGCTTAAGGCTTATTGTTCCCATCCCAAGAAAGTTGTCGCCGGTCTTTTAGACTTTCCACCTGAAGCTTCACCCCTGCGGGACTCGCCCCGCGAAGTTTCCCCCGGCACGGCCAAATCCCTAAGAGCCGCAAGGTTCGGCCGAGCCGCAAGCCCGAAGGAGTTTATCCCCCGATGCGCCGACGTGTAGGTCTGTCCGCCTTCCGCTCCCCTAATAATCGTCTCATCTCCACGCTGTTTTCGCTCTCGCTCTCGGCCGCGCTCGTGCTGATCCCGGTGCTGCCCATACGGGCCGCCGACGCGCGCCGCGCGCCGACGAGCGCGCCCGAAGCCCCGCCGCCCGCGCGGGCGAGCGCCGCCGCGACCGCGCCGGCCGCGCTCGCCGCCCCGTCGCTCACCGCGACGAAGACGGACGCCTTCCCCGACCCGGACGGCGACGGCAAGGCGGAGCCGGGCCAGACCATCACCTACACGGTCACCGTCACCAACAACGGGCCTGACGACGCGACGGGCGTCGTCTTCAACGACACGGTCGACGCGAACACGACGCTCGTCCCCGGCTCGGTGCGCACGCAGCCCGTCGCCGCCGGCGACAGCTACAACGTCCTCGGCAACGTCCGCATCCAGCCCGGCGCGGCCGCCGGCCTGCTCGCCAACGACTGCGACGCCGACAACGGCGGCGCGTGCGGCGGCGCGGGCCTGACGGCTTCCGGCCCGACCACCTCGGCGCAGGGCGGCAACGTCGCGGTCAACCCCGACGGCAGCTTCCAGTACAACCCGCCGGCCGGCTTCGAGGGCGCGGACTCGTTCACCTACACCGTCACCGACGCGACCGGCCTGAGCGACACGGCCACCGCCTCGCTCACCGTCAACGACGTGGTCTGGTTCGTCGACAACAGCGCCGCGCCGGGCGGCGACGGCCGCCTGACCTCGCCCTTCAACGCCCTCGCCCCGCTCAACGGGCCGGGCGGCGCGGGCGACCCGGACGAGGGCTTCGACGTGATCTTCGTCCACGAGGGCGCGGGCGCTTACGCGGGCGGCATCGCGCTCGAAGACAACCAGCGGCTCGTCGGGCAGGGCACGAGCCTCGACACGGCGCTCTCGGCCTTCGCCGTCGCCGTGCCCCCGCACAGCGACGCGCGCCCCGCGATGACCGGCAACCCGACCGTCGCCAACGCGGCGGGCGACGCCGTCGCGCTC
>DATCVD010000440.1:0-3004 GCA_036567125.1 Pyrinomonadaceae bacterium
CGGCGGCGCGACGCCCCGTGCGGGCCTGACGACCGGGCAGTTCGCGTCGCTGCTCCTGCTGGCGCTCAGCCCCGTCTCGGTCGTCGTCTCCGGCTTTCACGGGAACACCGATCCGCTGATGATCTTTTTCGCGCTGCTCTCGGCCTCGCTCGTCGAGGGCGCGGCGCGCGGCGGGGCGGGGGCGAAGCGCGGGCGGCTCGAACTCGCCGCCGGGGTGGCCTTCGGCATGGCGCTGAACGTCAAGATCGTGCCGCTCGTCTTCGCCCCGGCCGTCTGGTTCTACTTGGCCTGCGCGCGCGCCCGCCTGCGCTTCTTCGGCGCGGTCGCGGCGACCGTCTTCGCCGCCTCGCTGCCTTACGTCCTTCAGGAGCCGCTGACGATTGCGCGCGCCGTCCTCGGCTACGGCAGTCTCTACGGCAGTTGGGGCTGGTCGTACCTGCTCGCCGACGCGCTGCCCGCGACGCTCAGCTACGCGCGCCCGCCGCACGGCCTCTACGGCCCGCACGCGACCTACGCGACAATCGGCAAGTGGCTCGCCTTCACGCTCGTCACCGCCGCCTCGTTCCGGATGAACAGGACAACCGCGCCGGACGAACGAACGACGACGACCGGCGGGCCGGCGACGACGGACGAAAGCAGGACGGCGGCTGAAAGAATGGCGACTGGCGTCGGGCCGGCGACGGCTGACGAAAGAATGACGACCGAGCGCACGACGGTCGGAAGCGCGGCGCGGGCCGGCGTGCCCGTGGGGTCGCGGCCGCCGCTCGTCTTGCAGTGCGGCCTCGCCGCGTCGATCTTCCTCGCGCTCACGCCCGGCTTCGGGATGCAGTACCTCGCGTGGCTCGTGCCGTTCGTCGCCGCGCTCGGCCTCCTCCCGTCGCTCATCTACAACCTCGCCGCCGGCTGCTTCGTCGTCGCCAGCTACGCCTGCTGGTTCCGGCGGCCGCCGCCCGCCCTCTGCTCGGCCTACGACTACGCGCCGCTTATGCTCGCCGCGTGGTTCTCGATTATCCTGCTCGTGTTCTTCCACCTGCACCGCGTTCGGCGCAACCCGCGCCGGGCGGCGACGGAGGCGCGTCGATGACTGAGGACGGACGGCGAGACGAAGTGCGGGGCGAGACGGCGGGCGAGACTCCGGGCGCGACAACGGACGGGTCTTCGGACACGACGGCGAACGAGGCTCCCGTCGAAGGCCGCGCGGGCGGATTCGCGCCGCCGCTCGGAGACATGAGCGCCGACGAGTTCCGACGCCACGGCCGCGCCGTCGTCGATTGGATCGCCGACTACTTCGAGCGCATCGAGCAACTCCCCGTCCTCGCGCGGACGGAGCCGGGCGAGTTGATCTCCAAGCTGCCGGCCGCGCCGCCCGACGCGGGCGAGCCGATGGACGAGATCGTCGCCGATCTCGACCGGCTGATCGTGCCCGCGCTCACGCACTGGAGTCACCCCTCTTTCTTCGCCTACTTCGCCACCTCCACCTCCGCGCCCGGCATCTTCGCCGAGATGCTCTCGGCCGCCTTCGACGTGAAGGCGCTGCTCTGGCGCGCCGCGCCGGCCGCGCAGGAACTCGAAGAGGTCGCCCTCTCGTGGCTGCGCCAGATGACGGGGCTGCCGGAAACTTTCGGCGGGATCATCTACGACACCGCCTCGGTCTCGACGCTCCACGCCATCGCCGCCGCGCGCGAGGGGCTGAATTTGCGCGTGCGCGAGGACGGCATGAGCGGGCGCGCGGAGTTGCCGCTGCTGCGCGTCTACTCGTCGGAGCAGGCCCACTCGTCGGTCGAGAAGTGCGTCATCACGCTCGGCCTCGGCCAGCGCTCCCTGCGCAAGATCGCGGCCGACGCGGAGTTCCGCATGGACGCCGCCGCGCTCGCCCGCGCCGTCGAGGAGGACAGGGCCGCCGGCCACCTCCCTTTCTGCGTCGTCGCCACGGCCGGCACGACCTCGACTTCGAGCATCGATCCCGTGCCCGCCATCGCCGACCTGTGCCAGCGCGAGCGGCTCTGGCTGCACGTCGATGCGGCCTACGCCGGCTCGGCCGCGGTCGTCCCCGAACTGCGCCACGTCCTCGCGGGCGCCGAGCGCGCGGACTCGCTGACGCTCAACCCGCACAAGTGGCTGTTTACGCCCTTCGACCTCTCCGTCCTCTACACGCGGCGGATGGACTTGCTGCACCGCGCCTTCTCGCTCGTGCCCGAATACCTCCGCACGCTCGACGCGGGGCGCGAGGCCGTGCGCAACCATTCCGAGTACGGCGTCCAGCTCGGCCGCCGCTTCCGCGCCCTCAAGCTCTGGATGATCATCCGCTACTTCGGCCGCGATGGCCTCGCCGCGCGCATCCGCGAGCACTGCCGCCTCGCGCGCCTGTTCGCCTCTTGGGTCGAGGACGCGCCCGGCTGGGAGCTGCTCGCGCCCGTGCCGCTCTCGCTCGTCTGCTTCCGCGCCGCCCCCGCGCGCGACGGGGAGCCGGACGGCGAGCGCGCCGCGCGCCTCGATCAATTGAACGAGCAGATCATGCACGCCGTCAACGCGACCGGCGAGGCGTTCCTCTCGCACACGAAGCTTCACGACCGCTTCACCCTCCGCCTCGCCGTCGGCAACATCCGCACGACCGAGGCGCACGTCGCGCGCGCGTGGCGGCTGCTGCAAGACGCCTGCCGGCGGCTCGACCCGGCCGGCGGCGCTTGAGTCCGCGCGGCCGACGGCGTTTGAGAAGGCCGCTGTTCTGCTGTAACTTCGTCGGCAGGATTTCCGTGCGGCCCGTCAATCTTCTTCCTGACAATGAGAAGCGCCACGACTTCAAAGCTCGCCCTCGCCGCCCTGCTCGTCTCGTGCTGCTGCGTCGCCTCGCCGGCACAGTCTCAGCGCGGGATGGCACCCGCCGACACGCTGCGCGTGGCGTCGGTCGGCGACCCGCAGGTTTCGCCGGACGGCGGCTGGATCGTCTACACCGTCTCGACGACGGAAGGCGACGGCGCGCGCACGGCGCTGTGGCTCGCGCGCG
>DATCVD010000441.1:0-7434 GCA_036567125.1 Pyrinomonadaceae bacterium
CCCGTCGTGGCGTCCTCCGCGTGGCGGCGCAGTTGAAGCAGCGTCACCTTCGCGCGGAAGGCGGCCGCGCCGGCGCGCGTCGGCACGTTGTCGAGTTCGGCGCGGGCGCGCGCCTCGTGGCGGGGGGGATTCTTCACTTGAAGGAGTGGGTTCGTCGTAACGGGCCGTCGGCGATGTGCGGGCGAGGGGGCGCGCTAAAACATCTTCGCGCCCATACCGTAATACCACAAGAACGGCCGCGAGCGCGACGGGGCGGGCCGGAAAATTTTCCGCCGGCGGCCGCGGCGCGGGTCTTTACCTATCACCCGCCATCCCCGTTGACGACTTAATTTCCGTAACCGCGCCCCGCCGTTCGTCGTCTCACTTTTGTCCGTCACCCGAAGCGCCCTAAAGCCCTGCCGGCCGCCGCCGGATTGCTTGCGCCGCGGGCGCTCGCAAAACTAAACTGGCGGCCGGACGTAATAACCGAACCGTGAAACTGATCGAGACACTGAAACTCGCGCTCGCGGCGATCTGGGCGCACAAGCTGCGCTCGGCGCTGACCCTGCTCGGCATGATCATCGGCGTGGCGGCCGTCGTCGTCGTCGTCTCGCTCATCCAAGGCTTCAACACCTACGTGGACGAGAAGATCGCCAACATCGGCTCGAACGCCTTCTCGATCTACCGCTTCGACTTCTTCAAGGACTTCCGCAACTCCGACACCATCGCCGCCGCGCAGCGCCGCAACAAGGAGCTGACGATGGAGGACTACGAGTTCATCCGCTCGCGCTCAGTCCTCATCGACCGCTTGGGCGCGCGCGCCGCCCCGTTCCCCCGCCAAGTCAAGCACGGCAACGACACCCTGACCGGCGTCCCCGTCCACGGCCTGACGCCGAACATCGCCGACATCGACAAGATCGAGATCGCCGACGGCCGCTACTTCTCCGAGTCGGAGAACGAGGCGGGCGCGCGCGTCGCCTTCCTCGGCGCGGACGTGGCGAACAAACTGTTCCCCGCCTCCTCGGCGCTCAACCGCGAGATCAACGTCGGCGGCCTGCCCTTCCGCGTGATCGGCGTCGCGGTCGCCGAGGGGACGGTCTTCGGCCAGCCGCAGGACAACTTCATCCACATCCCGATCCGCACCTACGAGCGCACCATCGGCCCGCTCACCGGCCGCCGCTGGCTCGCCTTCACCGGCACGGCGCGCTCGGACGAGCTGTTCGACGACACGGTCGAGGAGGCGCGCGCCATCATGCGGCTGCGGCGCAAGCTCCCGGCCAACGAGCCGGACAACTTCGCCATCATCACGCCCGACGCGATCACGGGGATGCGCGACCGCATCTTCGGCCCGATCTTCATCGTCGCCGTCGCCGTGCCGGCCATCGCCTTGGTCGTCGGCGGGATCGTCGTGATGAACATCATGCTCGTCTCCGTCACCGAGCGGACGAAGGAGATCGGCATCCGCAAGGCGCTCGGCGCGCGCCAGTCCGACATCCTCAAGCAGTTTCTGGTCGAGGCCGTCACGCTGACGGCCATCGGCGGCGCGGTCGGCGTCCTGATCGCGTGGGCCATCGGGCTGGTCGTCTCGGCCTTCGTCATCCAGACGTACCTGTCAATCGCCGCCATCACGGCGGCCATCGGCGTCTCGGGCGGCGTCGGCACGCTGGCCGGCATCATCCCGGCGTGGAAGGCCGCCCGCCTCGACCCCATCGAGGCGCTGCGCGCGGACTGAGGAAGAACGTGAACCGTGAATCGTGAGTCGTAAATAGAAGCCGCGCGCTTCAACTCACGAGTTACGGTTTTCATCTATTCACCATTTACGATTCACGATTTACGGCTTATGAAGCTTTTCATCAGCAGCGAGATTTACGAGAACCTGAAGATGGCGCTTCAGACCCTGCGCACCAACAAGCTGCGGTCGGCGCTGACGGTGGTGGGCGTCGTCATCGGCGTCGTGGTCGTGATGCTGATCGCGTCGATCATCAGCGGCATCGACACGGCGGTGCGCAAGGAGGTCGAGTCGTTCGGCACGCGCTCGATCTTCCTGCACAAGATGGACATGGGGCCGCGCACCTCGGAGCCGACGCGCGAGGAGCGGATGCGCCCGAACCTGACGTTCGAGGACTCGCAGGCCATCGCGCAGCTGCCCGCCGTCGAGGTCGCCGTCCCGTTCCTGAACGTGACGGCGAACCGCTGGGGGCAGAAGATTCTCGTCAGCCGCAAGGGCAAGACCTCGGCCTCCGTCCGCCTACAGGGGACGCTGCCCGACTTCGAGCGCGCCGGCACGGAGACGATCACGGAGGGGCGCTTCTTCACCAAGTTCGAGAACGACACGAACCGCAAGGTCTGCGTCGTCGGCGCGAGCGTGGCCGACAACTTCTTCCCCTACGGGTCGCCCGTCGGCGACACCATCGAGATCGGCGGCGAGGAGTTCTTCGTCACCGGCATCCTCCAGAAGCGCGAGCAGATGGGCGGCGGCGACGGGTCGAACGACGTGAACAACGTCATCTACATGCCCTTCGAGGTGGCGCACAAGCTCAAGCCCGACGCGCAAGACCTCTTCATCCTCGCGGTCGCCCACGCGGGCCGCTTGGACGAGGCGCGCGATCAGATCGAAGACCTGCTGCGGCTGCGCCGGCAAGTCCCCTTGGGCAGGCCCAACAACTTCGGCATCGAGACGGCCGACTCCATCGTCCAGACCTTCCGCTCGATCATGGCCGGCGTCGCGCTCGCCATGATCGCCATCTCGTCCGTGGGCCTGATGGTCGGCGGCATCGGCGTGATGAACATCATGCTCGTCTCGGTGACGGAGCGGACGCGCGAGATCGGAGTCCGCAAGGCCATCGGCGCGCGCCGCCGCGACATCCTGATCCAGTTCCTGATCGAGGCGATGACGCTGACCGGCTTCGGCGGGCTGATGGGCCTGCTGATCGGCTGGGGCGGCACGCTGATCGTCGGCCTGTTCCTGCCCTCCTACGTCCCCCTCTGGGCGCCCATCGCCGGCGTCGGCGCGTCGGTCGCCATCGGCTTGGTCTTCGGCCTCTGGCCCGCGTGGAAGGCCGCCCGCCTCGACCCCATCGAAGCGCTGCGCTACGAGTGAAGCGGTTAGCGGTTAGCGGTTAGCGGTTAGCTTTCAGAAACAGAAGAAGGCGGGAGGCGTTGACGATCAGTCTGCCTCCCGCCTTCTGCTTTATGTTTTAGCTAACGTCTAACCGCTAACGGCTAACCGCTTCCTCACGCCATCGGCGTCTTGAGGATCGCGGCGGCGGCAATCTTGAAGACGAGGCCGAGGAGGAAGAAGGCGAGGACGACGGCCCACGCCGACCCGGAAGACATCCGCGCCACCTTCCTGAGGCCGATGGAGGCGAGCACCAGCCCGATGATCGCGAACAGGTCGATGGAGCCGACGGCCGTGGCGAGGACGGGGTTCGCCGCGCCGTCGATGAACGCGCTCGGGTTGGCCTTGACCATCCCGCGCATCGCCTGCTCGGCCTGCGACGGGTCGGGCGGGCGCAGGAACGCGATGATGATGTTCGCGATCATCACCAGCACCAGCGGCGGCAGGCTCGAATACGTCCAGACCGACGCGGCCTGCGGGTAGCTGATGCCCTTGCCCGCCGCCAGCGAGCCGAGCAGGTAGAGCGCGCCGCCGAGGGCCACGTAGATCGCCATCCCGATCAGCGGCGAGAGGTAGCTGATGTACTTGAAGATGGGCTTCGAGCGCATCTCGATGGCCTGATCCTTCTGCTCCTGCGACATCTCGGCCGTCGCCGGCGAGTTCATCACCGACTCGCGCACCATCTCCTCGTAAGGCACTTTCTGCAACAGCACGACCGTGTAGAGCAGCGTGAAGAAGGTCATCACGAGCGCGGCGACGAGCACGCGCGGCCGCGCGCGCAGCGCCTCGAACGTGCGCCCCGGCTCGAAGAAGATGCCGGAGAGCGTTTCGAGCGCGGACATCCGCGGGCCTTCGTCTCGGGGCGGCGAGGGCGGCGGCGGCGGCAGCGGGACGTTGTCGGCGGGGGGCGTCGCGGCTTCGGCGACCCGGTTCTCTATTTCACTCATGGCTTTCGTCTCCGTGGGAGTTTCGGCGACTGTTCGGGAGGTTCGGTTAAAGGGACGGCCGCGCGAAGGGCGAGCGCGGTCGATGGCGTCAGACGCGCGTTTGATACGCGCGCGCCGCGCGCGGAGTTTCAGGACGAGGGTTCGCGCGGTCTGCGCGGGTGGCGGCGGCGCGACGTGTCGCCGCGACGCGGGGCGGCTCAGCCCGCTTCGCGCGTCTTCGCCTCGAACCAGCCGGGCACGCGGATGCAGGCGACCGAATGATCGGGCGCGACCTCGCGTAGGTCTGGATCGATCTGCGAGCATTCGGGGACGGCTTCGGGGCAGCGCGTGTGGAAGCGGCAGCCGGAGGGCGGGTTGATCGGCGTGGGCACGTCGCCGTGCAGCACGATGCGGTCGCGGTGGCGCGTCGGGTCGGGGACGGGGATGGCCGAGAGCAGCGCACGCGTGTAGGGGTGGAGCGGCCGCGCGTAGAGGTCTGCGGCCGACGCGATCTCGACGATGCGGCCCAAGTACATCACCGCCACGCGATCCGAGATGTGCTCGACGACGGCCAGCCCGTGCGAGATGAAGAGGTAGGTGAGCCGGAACTCGGACTGCAAGTCTTCGAGCAGGTTGATGACCTGCGCCTGCACGGACACGTCGAGCGCCGAGACCGGCTCGTCCGCGACGATCAGCTTCGGGTTGAGCGCCAGCGCGCGCGCGATGCCGATCCGCTGGCGCTGGCCGCCCGAAAACTCGTGCGGGTAGCGGTTCATGTAGTCGGGGTCGAGGCCGACCTTGCGGAGCAGCTCGGCGACGCGCTCGCGCCGCTCCGACTTCTCCCCGACGCCGTGGACGACGAGCGGCTCGGCGACGATGTCGCGCACGCGCAGCCGCGGGTTCAAACTGGCGTACGGGTCTTGGAAAATGATCTGCATCTCGCGCCGGAGCGCCCGCAAATCTTTGCCCGACAGCCCGAGCACGTCCGCGTCGCGGAAGCGCACCTCGCCGCGCGTCGGCTCGATGAGCCGGAGCAGGCAGCGGCCGACCGTCGATTTGCCGCAGCCCGACTCGCCGACGAGGCCCAAGGTTTCGCCCTCGTAAATCTCGAACGTGACGCCGTCCACGGCGCGCACGACCTCGTCGCTCCCCGCCACGGGGAAGTGCTTGAACAGCCCGTGCACGCGCACCAACTCGTCGCGCACGTCGGCCCGCCCGTCGTGCTCGTGGGCCGCCTGCGCTTCCGCCTGCGGCACAGTCTCGCCCCGCTCGTTCGTCCTGCTCGCGCCCTCTGTGCTCATCTTCGTTTGGACTTTTACTCAGGCGACTGACGCACCCGCGCTCAGCCCGGTGCCTGCCCGCCGCCTGCGATGGCATCCACCTTCTTCGTTAGACTCACCATCGCCTGCGCCAGCTCGGCCAGCGCCTCCCTGACCTTGTTCATTTCATCTTCCGCCCTGATCTGGGCGTCAACCAGCGCGGCGAGCTTCTGATCGGTCTCGGCTAGCGTCTGCCCCGTCCCGGCCTGCGCCGATCTGAGCCTGCTCATCTCATCTTCCGCCTTGATCTGTGCGTCAACCAACGCGGCGAGTTTTTGATCGGTCTCATCACGCATGGCACTGAACTCGTCCACCCGCTGGTCGTGCCGTCGAAGCATCTCGACGACGGCCACGTAGGCTTGCTCCATCCGTGAGATCCGCTGCTCGTGATCAGCGCCCATCTCGGCGAGGGAGGCGAGGGCGTTTTGCAGTCGTAGCATCGCTTCGTCAGAACTCATGTCGGCCGCTCCTTGTCGGTGAGGTCTTGGGTGAGGTTGTCGGCGGCGACGGCGGCGGCGAGGTCGTAGAGCACGCAGCGCACTTGGACTCCGCCTTCGAGCGGGTAGAGCGGGATGCGGTCGCCCTCGGTGCAGCGCGGCATCCGGTGCGGGCAGCGCGGCGCGAAGTGGCAGCCCGGCGGCAGCTGCGTCAGCTTCGGCACCGTGCCCTCGATGGACTGGAGGCGCTCGGCCTTCTGCACGCCCGCGGCCGAGAGCTTCGGGACGGAGCGCAGCAGCCCCTCCGTGTAAGGGTGCTTGGGGCGCGCGAACAGCTCGCCGACGGGCGACTCCTCGACGATGCGGCCCGTGTACATCACCGCGACGCGGTCGGCCACTTCGGCGACGACGCCGAGGTCGTGCGTGATGAGCAGTACGGCCAGCTCGCGCGTCCGGCGCAGCTCGTTCAGGAGTTCGAGAATCTGCGCCTGAATCGTCACGTCGAGCGCGGTGGTCGGCTCGTCGGCGATGAGGAGCTTCGGGTCGCAGGCCAAGGCCATCGAGATCATCACGCGCTGGCGCATGCCGCCCGAAAGCTGGTGCGGGTAGTCGTCGGCGCGGCGGCCGGGATCGGGGATCGCCACCTCGCGCATCGCCTCGACCGCCGCCGCCTTCGCCTGCGCGCGATTCATTTTGCGGTGCAATCGCAGCGCCTCGGCGATCTGCTCGCCCACGGTGTAGACGGGGTTGAGCGAGGTCATCGGGTCTTGAAAGATCATCGCGATGTCGTCGCCGCGTATCTCGCGCAGGCGCGACTCGGGGGCGCGCATCAGGTCTTCGCCGTCGAACTTGATCTCGCCCGCGACGATCTTCCCCGGCGGCGCGACCAGCCGCATCACCGAGAGCGCCGTGACCGACTTGCCGCAGCCCGACTCGCCGACCAGCCCCAGCAGCTCGCCCCGTTCCAGCGTGAAGCTCACGCCGTCCACCGCGCGCACCGTGCCCGCGCGCGTCTGGAAGTGGGTCTGCAAGTCTTTGACTTCGAGCAGGTGCGACATGACTTTCAAGAGATTAGCACGACGGCGAACCCGCGGGGCAGCGATCTCAGCGGACTTCGCGCGCCGCGACCGCGGCCGGGCCGCCGGCCCGGAGTAAATCTTTGATCGCGTCGTAGGGAACGAAGTTGCGGCTGAAGGCGGCCATCACTTGCGGGAAGTTGAAGTAGACGACGACGCCGCGCGGCGTCATCGCCCACTCCTCGATCACGTCCACGCGATCCGGCGTCATCAGGTCTTCGTTTTCCGGCGGCGGGCCGCCCGCGCCGTGGCGGCGGTTGATCTCGCGGTAGCCGCGGTTGATCCGCCCGTAGGCGTGGAGCCGCAGAGCGCGCTCGAAGTCGGAGTCCGTTTTGAACAGTTCGTCGAGGCGCAGCTCGCGGCCCGCGCGCCGCAGGTCGTAGGTCAGGCCGAAGAAGCGCGTGCCGGGCCGGCCGCCGCCGAAGTCGCGCTCCTCTTCCAGTTCGACGCTGATAAGGTCGTCGGTCGCCAGCAGCACGTCGTAGTTGACACGCAGGTACATCCCGCGCTCCGGCGGCCCCGCGGCGAACTCGCGGACGAGTTCGGCGGCCAGCGCCGCGGCCCTGCGGTTGAACGCCA
>DATCVD010000442.1:0-2235 GCA_036567125.1 Pyrinomonadaceae bacterium
GAGCCACTCGCGCCGCTCGCGGCCGCCCGCGCCGAGGAGTTTCTCGGCGGCGGCGACGAACTCGCCGGCCGTCGCGGCGATCTCGACCAGTTCCTGCGTGCCGTAGGGCCGCACCACGTCGCGGATCGGGGTGGAGACGACGGGCCGCCCGGCGGCCAAGTATTCCGGCGTCTTCGTCGGGCTGATGAAGCGCGTGGAGTCGTTCATGGCGAACGGCATCAGCGCCACGTCCCAGCCCGACAGGTACGCGGGCAACTCCTCGTAACGCTTGCCGCCGAGGTAGTGGATGTTGGCGCGGCGCGGCAGGCTGGCCGGGTCGATCTTTACCACGGGGCCGATCATCACGAACTGCCACGCGGGCCGCGCGGCCGCGACCGCGTCGAGCAGTTCCGTGTCGAAGCGTTCGTCGAGCACGCCGAAGAAGCCGAGGCGCGGGCCGGGGAGCGCGGCCTGATCGCCCGGCTCGTTCACGCGCTCGCGCGCCTGCGCGAAGTGGGCGCGGTCGATTGAGGAAGGGAAGGCGTAGACGGCCGGGTGCTTGTCGCGCTTCACCTCGTAGAGGCTGTGGCCGCCGGTGAAGACGAGGTCGGCGCGGCGGAACAGTTCGGCCTCGCGCGCGCGAAGTGCCGGCGGCGCGCCCTTGAAGGCCGACAGCTCGTCCATGCAGTCGTAGACGGTGGCGAGCGGCCGGAGGTGGCGCGTGAAGCTGAGCGCCATCGGCGTGTAGTACCACAAAACGTGCTCGCGGATGCCGCGCTCGGCGAAGAGGCGGTCGATCATCCCCGTCAGCATCGCCTCGACGGCGACGCCGCTCTGCAACCCCGCGGGCAGGTGCGGCACGACGACCCACACGCCCGAATCGCGCTGCCCGATCTCCAAGCGCGCCGAGCCGTCGTCGAAGATCGGCTCCTCGACGAAGAAGACGCGCCGGTCGGCGGCGCAGCGCGAGAGCAGGTGTTGCGGCCGCTGCGTGACGAAGTCCCAGCGCAGGTGCGAGAGGCAGACGAGGTCGGGCCGCGAAGAAGCGTGTTCGAGCGGCGGCTGCGCGCGTTTAATCGACGGCTCAATTGCCTTGCCGTTACCCTTCTGAAATTCCGCGATCTGCGTGATCTTTTTCATCTTCCCTTAAAACCCCCTGACCTCGTTATGAAGCTCGAAATCGAACTCGACGGCTGATGCTTCGTCCGACCTCCCGTCCGCGAACAGACGACAATCGTCCGTGGCCTCGCAGAGCGGGCCGGTAACATTCGCCTCCTCTTTGGAAGCGTCGGGCCGGTGCGACTCACCGCAACCGACACAGTGTGCGGGCGGGGCACACGGCTGGACGTGATTAAAAGGGGGATAATCCGTCAGACAATCTACCGGGCAGGTGAGGAAGCGTCTGTACGCTCAGGTACTCACGCATGAAACCTGCACAATCGGCAAAATTTCGTGTTAAACCGGAGTTTGTGTAACTAGATAATGCCTCATTGGGGGCCGGATAGCAACCGCACTAGTCGCCTTAAACTCGACTTGAAAAAGGTGTGGCGGTCGCCTCACTCGTCGCCGATGATCTCCGGCCAATCCAGTTCGTCAACGTCCCGCGCCGACCCGCCCGAGCGCGAGGCGGTGTGACTCACAGCGCCCGAATCCGCGAAGCCGAGGGCGGCCCGCTTCGCCGCTTCGCGCTCTTCGGCGTCCGGCGATTCGCCGTCCGCCGCGCGCAGCGGCGCGGCCGCGTAGGACGGGCTGACGACCGTGTGCCAGAAGATCACGGCGGCGAGGACGAGCGCGAGCACGTGCCGCGTCAAGTCTCGCTTCGCCGTGCGCGCGGGCGCGCTCGTCAGTAGTGTCTCGGCCATACCCGAAGCGTCCCCGTCACTTCCGATCAACGAGCAGCGGCCGCGGGTTGATTGCGCCGGCCGCGGTATAGACGCCGAAGTGGAGGTGCGGCGGCGTGCCGGCGGCGTTGCCCGTGTCGCCGACGCGGCCGAGCACGGTCTCCGTGGTCACGTAGTCTCCGACCTTGAGGCCGGGCGCGTAGGAGTCGAGGTGCGCGTAGTAGTACCAGCGGCCGCCCGCGCCGTGGACGAAGACGGTCAGGCCGCCGAGCGCGCTCTCGCCGACGCGCACGACGTACCCTTCGGTCGCGGAATAGACCGGCGTGCCGCGCGGCGCGAAGATGTCCTGCCCCTCGTGCAGCCGCCCGCCGGAGCGCGGCGCGTGCCAGCTATCCCGAACCTGCGCGGCGCGCAC
>DATCVD010000443.1:0-2303 GCA_036567125.1 Pyrinomonadaceae bacterium
CGCGCGCGACGCGCTTCGCCGTCTCGATCAGCTCCGCGCGCGGCAGCTCGCGGCCGTAAGCGATGCCGTAAACCTTCAAGCGCCAGCCCGCGTGCCGCCACTCTTCCAGAAACCTGACGGGCCGCGGCCGGTAGGGCTCCGCGAGTTCGATCATAAACGCGGAGGTCGGAGGTTAGAGGTTAGAAAAATCGGTTCCGCACCAGCCCTGACCTCTGACCCCTGACCTCTGTGTTACTGCGGCTCGATCGTGTCGATCTGCGCGCGCTGCAACTTGCCGCTGTAGTCGACGTAAACCGATTTCCACTCGGTGAAGATGTCCAGAACCTGCGTGCCGGCCTCGCGGTGGCCGTTGCCCGTCGCCTTCGTGCCGCCGAAGGGCAGGTGGACTTCCGCGCCGATGGTCGAGGAGTTGACGTAAAAGATGCCGGTGTACATCTCCTGCATCGCGCGGAAGGCGCGGTTCACGTCCTGCGTGTAGATCGAGGCGCTGAGGCCGTAGCGCACGCCGTTGCCGATCTCAATCGCCTCTTCGAGCGAGCCCGCGGGGATGACGGAAGTGACCGGGCCGAAGATCTCCTCCTGCGCGATCCGCATGTCGGGGTCAACGTCGGTGAAGACGGTCGGCTCGACGAAGTAGCCGTGCGCGTGCTCGCCCTCGGTCAAGCGCTTCCCGCCGCAGGCCAGCTTCGCGCCGTCCTCGCGCTCGCCCACCTCGACGTAGCCCATGATCTTGTGGACGGCGTCGGCGTTGATCACGGGGCCGACCTCGACGTTCGTGTCCGCGCCGTTCCCGACGCGCAGCGCCGACGCGCGCTCGACGAGTTTGCGCGTGAACTGCTTGTAAACTTTTTTGTGGACGACGAGGCGCGACGAGGCGGTGCAGCGCTGGCCCGAAGTCCCGAACGCGCCCCAGACCGCGCCCTCGACGGCGAGGTCAACGTCGGCGTCGTCCATCACGATGATGACGTTCTTGCCGCCCATCTCAAGCGAGCAGATCGCGTTGCGGTCGGCGCACGCGGCGGCGACCGAGCGGCCCGTCTCGGTCGATCCGGTGAACGAGATCAGGCGCACGGCGCGGTTCTCGACGAGCGGCTTGCCGGCCGCCTCGCCGTAGCCCGTCACCAAGTTGACGACGCCCGGCGGCACGCCCGCCTCCTCGCACGCCTTGACGAGATTGTAGGTGGAGAGCGGCGTGTCCTCGGCCGGCTTGATGACGACCGCGTTGCCGCAGACCAGCGCGGGGATGAGCTTCCACGACGGGATCGCCATCGGGAAGTTCCACGGCGTGATGAGGCCGCACAGCCCGACGGGCTGGCGGACGCACATGGCGAACTTGTTCGGCATCTCGGCGGGCGTCGTGTAGCCGTGCAGGCGGCGGCCCTCGCCGGCCGTGTAGAAGGTGCAGTCGATGGCCTCCTGCACGTCGCCGCCGGTCTCCTTCAAGACCTTGCCCATCTCGCGCGTCATGTCGCGCGCGTAAGCCTCTTTGCGTTCGATGAGGATTTGGCCGAGCCGGAAGAGGATTTCGGCGCGGCGCGGCGCGGGCGTGTGCGCCCAAAGCCTCGCGGCCCCGCGCGCCGCCTCGACGGCGCGCGCCACGTCCTCCGAGGACGAGGCGGGGAAGCGCCCGACCACGTCGCGCGTGTCGGCCGGGTTCACGTTCTCGAAGTACTCGCCCGATTGGGCGGCGACCCACTCGCCGCCGATGTAGTTCGCGTAAGTTTTGGACGACTGGCGCGGCGCGGACGACGGGCGCGCGCCCGCCTTCTTCTTCGCCGCCGATTTCGTGAGTGCCTTCTTCGCCTGTGACATAAGGAAGCTGTCAGCGATTAGCTGTTAGCAAGAAGCTGTTAGCCAGAAGTTGTTGCCGTCAGTGAAGACGGCCGACTTCTGGCTAACAGCTTCTTGCTAACAGCTAACAGCTATTGGTACGTGAACTGGAAGATCACCTGCCTGATCTGATCGCCGATGGCGTAGGAAACGTTGAGGACGACGGCGTCGCCCGGCTTGAGCGAGCTGACGGCGCGCTCGAAGTCGGCGAGCGAGTTGACCTGCGTGCGGTTGACGCGCTGGATGACCATGTTCTCGCGGATGTCGGCCTCGTGGGCTAGGCCCGCGGGATCAACGCTCTTGACGAGCAGGCCGCTCACGCCCTTCAGGTTCCGCTCGTTGGCGAGTTGCGGCGTCAGCTCGCTCAAGGTCAGGCCGAGTTTCGGGCGCTCGACCTCGGCACCGGTCTTGCGCGTCGTGGGGGCTTTCGGCGCGGGCGTCGGCGCGGCCTCGGTCGTGCCGCGCGCGGGCCG
>DATCVD010000444.1:0-10657 GCA_036567125.1 Pyrinomonadaceae bacterium
GCCCGCCGCGCGCAAGGCTTCGACCGTCTCGCGCGTCGAGCCGCCGGTCGTGACAACGTCTTCGACGACGAGCACGGCCTCGGCGGGCCTGACGGTGAAGCCGCGCCGGAGCGACATCCGCCCGTCCTCGCGCTCCGTCCAGACGGAGCGTGCGCCGAGCGCGCGCGCCACCTCGTAACCGATCACGATGCCGCCGATGGCCGGCGCGGCGACCGTCTCGATCCGCTCGCCGGCGAAGCGCGCACTGATGGCGCGCGCGAGCGTCTCGGCCTCCTGCGGGTGTTGCAGGACGAGCGCGCATTGCAGGTAGCGCGGGCTGTGCAGGCCGCTCGTCAGGACGAAGTGGCCTTCGAGCAGCGCGCCCGTCCGCCGAAATATTTCCAGCACCTCTTCAGACTGCAACTCTGAAAGCCTCCGGTTAATTCAGTTCCGGCCCGTGATACAATCGCGGCCGAGATGTCGCTCCCGAACAATCTCGTCACCGACTCGGCGGAGGTCGAAGCGGCCGTCGCGTGGCTCCGGCTCGCGGGCGGGCGGGCGCGCGTCGAGCGCGTCGCCGAGGCCGTCTTCCAAATCCCCGACCCCGATCCGCTGACGGCCTCGCACCTCGTCTCCGAGTGTTTGAAAGACGACTGGCGCGTCGCGCTCGGCGAGGGCGGCGAGGTCGAGCTGCGCTGCGACGACCCGGAGGCGCGCCCGCTCGCCGAGACCGAGTTCGTCGTCTTCGACGTGGAGACGACCGGGTCGAAGCGGCCGCCGTGCCGCGTCGTCGAGATCGGTCTGTGCCGCGTCCGCGCGGGCCGCATCGTCGCCGAGTTGGAGACGCTGGTCAACCCCTGCGCGCCGATCCCGCCCTTCATCTCGACGCTCACCGGCATCACCGACGAGATGGTCGGCGCGGCCCCGCCCTTCGAGGCGGTGAGCGGAAGGGTGCTCGACTTCATCGGCTCGGCCGTCCTCGTCGCGCACAACGCGTCGTTCGACGTGAGCTTCCTCAACCACGAGATCGCGCAGCTCTACCCCGGCCGCAAGCTCTTCAACCCGCAACTCTGCACCGTCTCGCTCGCGCGCCGCGTCGTGCCCGACCTCGTCAACCACCGCCTGCCGACCGTCGCCGAGCACTTCTCCGTCCCGCACCTGCGCCGCCACCGCGCCTTCGACGACGCGCGAGCCACGGCCGAAGTCTTCATCCGCCTGCTCTCGCTGCTCGACGGCCACGGCGTCCGCGACCTCGCCGGCGCGCGCAGCTTCAAACTCAACCCGCGGCCCCGCCGCCTTCAAGTCTCCGACTCGCGCCCGCCCGTCTGAATCCCCCGCCTGCGCTTCGACAGGTTGCGCACGACGACGAAGACGACGACCAGCGCGGCGACGCCGAGGCCGATGTACGGGTAGTAGCGCGCGAACAGTTCCTTCGCCTGCTCGCCGTAGTTGGCGGCGAGGTAGGCTTCGAGGCCGAAGCGGAACGCGCGGCCCGCCGCAATCGCCACGGCGAAGCGCACTACGGGGAAGCGGAAGACGCCCGCCGAGATGACGAACAGCTTGAAGGGGAAGGGCGGCGGCAGCACCGACGCGACGAGCACGGTCAGCACGTCGTAGCGGTCGATCAGTTCCTTGACCCGCCGCTGCCTGCGCTCGCCGAAGCGCGAGAGCGCGCCGCGGCCCGCGCGCCGCGAGATGTAGTAGAGCACGACGCAGCCGGCCGTCGAGCCGAGCGCGGCCGCCGCCGCGTAGAGCGGCCAGCGTTCGGGGTAGCGGCCCGCGAGCAGGATGGTCAGCGCGTCGGCCCCGCCCGGCATCGGCACGAGCGACGAGTCCAACAGCGCCACCGCGAACAGCCCGGCCGCGCCGAACGCGCCGAGGTACTCCGAGACGCTTTCGAGCCAGCCGGTGATCTTGCGCCAGATGCCCTTCAACGAAAGCTATTCCTCCCGCGCCCGGCCGCCGTCAGTCAGACGCGGCCGACGAGGCCGAGTCGCCCCCCGCACCGGCGTCGTTCCGTTCGGTCTCCGCCACCTGCTCCATCACGCTCTTGCGCGGCGCTTTGATGTGCTTCGCGAAGACGTAGACCGCCACCGCGACGATGACGAGCGCGGCGACCACGCTGACTATCAAAGAGCCGTTGTGGCGCATGAAGTCGATCACGCGCTCGCCGTAGAAGACGGCCAGTGTGCCGCCGACGACGTAGCGCAGCGTGCGCGCGATCATGATCGTCGTCATGAACTTCCAGCGCGGGTATTCGAGCACGCCCGCGGTGGCGACGAAGATTTTGAACGGCATCGGCGGCGGCAGGAGCGCGGGAATCGCGAGGGCCAGCACGCCGAAACGGGCGTAGGCCCGCTCGACCCGCGCGATGTGCTCGGCCTTGAAGCGCCGGCGCATCAACGCCTGCCCGCCACGCCGCACGATGGTGTAGAGCAGCACGCAGCCGATGACGGAGCCGGCGGCGGCGAAGAGCGGGAAGTAGAAGACCGCCTTCGGGTCGCTGTAGCAGCGCGCGACGACGAGGTAGTCGTTGATCTCAGGCAGCGAAAGGAGCGACGAGTCGAGCGCGCCGATGACGACCATCGCCGGGCCGGCGACGTAGATCGGCACTTCCGTGATGAAATCGTGGAGCCACTTAACGACCCCGGCGAGCCAGTCGTACATCGGAGACAGTTTCAGGGTTCAGGTTGCAGGTTGCAAGCCGGGAGGTAGCTGTTAGCCGTTAGCCGTTAGCCGTTAGCAAAACAAAAACGCGGGCGGCTGTTCGTTGCGACAGCCGCCCGCGTTCGATTCTGTGTCCTCATTCCGCTGTCTGGCTAACAGCTAACAGCTAATCGCTAACGGCTTCTTTTACTTGGCCGGCGCGAAGACGGTCGGCGAGTCGTAGGTGACGCCGAAGGTGAGGCCGGTGCGCGGGCTGAAGTCGTTGAGTCCGGCGATGCCGGCGAAGTCGAAGCGCAGGCCGGTGGCGCGGACTTGGAGGCCGAGGCGCGCCTCCGAAAGCGATTCCGTGCCGAGCGGGGCGCGGCCCGAACGCGTGTTGGCGCGGCCGTTGATCTCGCCGGCCAAGTTGATCTGGCGGTTGACGCGGTAGATGCCGCCGAGGCCGTAGAGCAGCACGTCGTTCTGCGTGAACGGCTCGGTCGGCGCGGTCAGGATGCCGAGGCCGAGGTTGCCGAACAGGTTCAGGCGGTCGTCCTCGCCGAACTTCTTGCCGACGAGGACAGTGCCGAAGGCGTTCGTCTGGTTGACGCCGATGCCGCGCGTCTCGTTCGAGTTCGGGAGATCGACGCCGAAGCGGAAGCCGAGCGAGGGGCCGCGCCGCGTCTCGTTGCGGAGCTTGATCTTGGTGGCGAGGCGGAAGTCGCCGGTGTCGTTCGTCGAGCCGCCCGCGAAGCCGCGCGGGATGGCGGGGTTGGCGGTCGCGGAGTTGACGCTCAGGAAGTTTTGCAGCACGCCCTCGATCTCGAACTGGACGTTCGGCGACAGCCCCACGTTGACGCCGACGACGCCGACGCGCGTCAGATCACCCGTCAGGCCCGACGCCGGGAACTTGGCGTCCTGCATGAAGTCGATGCCGATCTGGAAGCGGACGGTACCGGGCGGGATGATATCCACGTCTTCCGTGATGAGCGGCCGCTGCTGCGCTCGGGCGGAGGCGGCGAAAAGGAGCGCGAACAAAACTGCCGGGAGCACTCGTATTGAAGTTGAGAGGCGCAGGCTCATAACGGTCGTTCGGCGGCTTCGGCGGCGCGGCGCGGGATCGAAATTTTTGAAGTCTCTGAAGCGGCCTCGCGCGCGCGACCGAAGCCGAGCGGATTGTAGTTGCGCGTTCGGGAAGCGTCAACCTCCTGCGCCCGCGTGTTCCCCTCCCTCGCGAAAAAACAGGAAGCGGCCGCGCGCCGCCCGCGGGCGCGCCGGCGAAGAACGAGTCTGACGGTCGCGAAGCAACCGCGCCCGTCGTCCGCCGCGAAGGAGGCGTCTGATGAAGAACGAAACTGAACCGAGGGTCGGGATCAACTCGGCCGACCGGCGACTGTTCTTGCGCCGGTCGGTGGTCGCGGTCGCGGGTCTGGCCGCCATGCCGGCGGCGCTGCTCGGCTGCTCGCGCGTCAGCGAGTCGGCCGCCGTCCCGCACCCGTCTCCGAGCGGGCACGGGGCGCTCACTTGGAACACGCGGATCGGGACGGACGCGGAGCCGGGCGCGGCGCTCGTCGTCGGCGGCACGATCTACGCGGCGGACGGGCGCACGCCGCTCGAAGGCGCGACGCTCCACGTCTATCACACCGACGCGCGCGGCATCTACAGCGACGCGCAGGGCGACCCGCGGCAGACGGCGCGGCTGCGCGGCCGGATGCTGACGGGCAGAGACGGCCGCTACGAGTTCCGCACGATCCGCCCGGCCTCCTACCCCGGCAACACCATCCCCGCCCACATCCACGCCAGCGTCAAAGCCCCGGCGGGCGAAGAACGCTGGATCACCGACTACTGGTTCGACGACGACCCGCTGCTCCCGAAGTCCGAACGCGAACGGCACGGCGGCGGCGGCGCGTTCTCCCCGATCATGCTCATCACCCGCGATGCGTCAGGCACGCTGCGCGGCACGCGCGACATCCGAGTCGGCTGACAAAGAGCCGTAAATCGTGAATCGTTAATCGTAAATCGTAAGTAGAAGAAGCGCCTTGATTGGTTGAAGCCGCGAGTCGTGAATCGTAAATCGTGAATGGTTAACGGATCGCAGCGCGCCGCCGTCTTACCCGGCGGAAGCGTTCGACCGTCTTCGACTGTTAACGATTCACGATTCACGACTCGCGGCTATTGATCTTTTCACGGCTCACGATTCGCGGCTTCCGCTTCGTTCACACTTCACTATTCACGAGTCTTCATCTATTCACGATTCACCATTTACGATTCACGATTTACGGCCTTTCACGCTTCCTGCTAACATCGCGCCGCGCTGTTCTCTAAACCCGACACAGTCACGTCCGCCCGAACAGTTCACATGACAACTCAACTCCGCCGCCGAAAGAAGAAGAATCTTGTCGCCGCGCTCTGCCTCGCCGTCGCGCTGCTCGCGCCGCCGGCGTGCGTGCGGACGGGCGCGCAGACGCCCGCGCCCGCGCCCCCTTCAATCACCGTCGCGGGGCTTCGCGCCGAGGTGCGGATCGTGCGCGACGAGCGCGGCATCCCGCACGTCGAGGCCGCCGGCGACGAAGACCTCTACTTCGCGCAGGGGTACGCGACCGCCCAAGATCGACTCTGGCAGATGGACTTGCTGCGGCGCACCGCGCGCGGCGAGCTGGCCGAGATTTTCGGCCGCGTCGCGCTCGAAGAGGACAAGCGCCACCGCACCTACGGCTTCGGCCGGCTCTCCGAGACGCTCGAAGCGAACGCGCCGGCCGAGACGCGCCGCGTGCTCGAAGCCTACGCGCGCGGCGTCAACGCCTACATCCAGGCGCGCGACGGCGCGGAGGGCCGCAAGCTGCCGCAGGAGTTTCTCCTCCTCGGCTACCGCCCGCGCGCGTGGCGTCCGGCCGACTCGATCATCGTCGGCAAGATTTTCGCGGAGGCGCTCTCGACCACTTGGCCGACCGACCTGATGCTTGCCTCGCTCGCAGACCTGCCGCTTAAGCGGTGCGTGCAACTGTTCCCCGCCTCCTCGCCGCTCGACGTTCCGGTAACCGGGGGCGACGACGCGCCCGCGTCAACGCCTTGCAGACTGCCGCGTCGCACCGCGAGCGACTCAAACAACGTCGTGCCCGATGCGGCCGTGCTCGCGGAGGCGCGGAATTTCTTCGAGGCGACGCGCCGTTCGCTTGAGCGCGTGGGGCTGTACACGGAGGGGGCGGCGGTCAGCAACAACTGGGTGGTGAGCGGGCGTCGCACGGCGTCGGGCAAGCCGCTGCTGGCGAACGATCCGCACCTCCCGCCGTCGGCCCCGTCGATCTGGCACATGGCGCACCTGAAGGCCCCGGGCGTCAACGTCGCGGGCGTCACCGCGCCGGGCGCGCCCGGCATCATCATCGGCCACAACGAGCACGTCGCGTGGGGCGTGACCAACCTCGGCCCGGACGTGCAAGACCTCTACCTCGAAAAATTCTCCGGCCCCCAGTCCCGAACCTATCAGACGCCCGCCGGGCCGCGCGAGGCGGAGGTGCGCGCCGAGGAGATCAAGGTACGCAAAAGCCCCATCGGCACGGCGACCGACACGGTCGCGCACGAGGTCACGGTCACGCGCCACGGCCCCGTCGTCACGGAGCGCGCGGGCGCGCGCTACAGCCTGCGCTGGACTGCGCTCGACCCGAACGCCAACGAGTTCGTCGCCTTCTACAAATTGAACCGCGCGCGCAACTGGGACGAGTTCCGCGCGGCGCTTTCGGAGTACCGCGGGCCGACGCAGAACTTCATCTACGCCGACACGCGCGGCCACATCGGCTACTACGGCGCGGGGCTGATCCCCGTCCGCAAGTCGGGCAACGGGAGCGTCCCTTACGACGGCTCGACCGACGCGGGCGAGTGGGCGGGCCACATCCCGTTCGCTGAACTGCCGCACGTCTACGACCCGCCTTCGGGACTCATCGTCACCGCCAACTCGCGCGTCGTCGGGCACAGCTACCGCCATCACCTGACGCACGAGTGGGCGTCGGCCTACCGCACGCGCCGCATCTACGATCTGCTGAAGGACAAGACGAAGCTGACGGCCGAAGACTTCCGCGCCGTGCAGGGCGACACCTACTCAATCGGCGGCCACATCTTCGCGCGCGAGTCCTCCCGGCTCGGCCGCGCGGTCGCGCCGGCAGCGTCCGCCGACGAAGAGCGCCAGTTCCGCGCCGCGCTCGCGCTGCTCGAAAAGTGGGACGGTCACGTTAACGCTGACTCGCACGCCGCGCCGCTCGCCTCCGAGATGCGCGGGGCTTTCCGCCGCCGCGTGCTCGTGGCCGCGCTCGGCGAGGAGCGCGCCCGCGAGTACAACTGGCCGAACGACGACGACTGGGTTGATCGCTTCGTCAAAGAGAACCCGCGCGAGTGGCTGCCGAAGGAGTTCAAAGACTACGGCGAACTCGTCCGCGCCAGCTTCGCGGACGCGCGCGCCAACCTCGTGCGCCGCCTCGGCGCGGATGAGGCGCAGTGGACTTGGGGCCGCTACGCGCAGGGCCGCTTCGCGCACCCGCTGGCGGGCGTCCCGCTCATCGGTCAGCCGTTCCAGATCGCGCCCGTCCCTTTGAACGGCAGCGGCGGAACCATCGGCCCGACCGTCAACGTCGGCGTGGGCGTCTCGATGCGCCTCATCGCCGACACGTCCGACTGGGACAAGACACAACAGGGCATCGCGCTCGGCGTCTCCGGCGACCCCTCAAGCCCGCACTGGTCTGATCAACTCCCGGACTGGCGCGCCGTCACCCCGCGCCCGCTCCCCTTCACCGACAAGGCCGTCGCGTCGGCCGCCAAAGCGACGTGGGTGCTCAAGCCGCAATAGCTGTTAGCTGTTAGCTGATAGCTAAAACAAAAAGCGGAAGGCGGGACGCAGTGATGTCACTGCGTCCCGCCTTCTTTTTTTCTGAAAGCTGATAGCTAACGGCTAACAGCTAACAGCTATTTAGAACCTGAAGCGGAGGCCGACGCCGATCTTGAAGTTGTGCTGCGTCTCGCTCTCCAGCCGGGTCGGGTTCCAGCCGACGCTGATCGCCGTCACGTCAACGTTGTCGCTCAGCTTGATGTCGAGGCCGCCGCCGACCTCCGCGCCGAAGCCCGTCTCGCTGTCGTCGAACGAGACCGCGCCGACCGAGCCGTCAGCCGAGGCGTGCGCGACGCCGATGAGCGCGCGCGCGAACGGGCGGACGTTGGTCTCGGTGCGGTTGTCCTGCACGCGGACGCCGCCGAGGAACTGCGTCAGGCGGCCGTTCAGGCTGACGTTGCCGGCCGGGACGGTGAAGTTCGTGTCCTTGCGGACGTGCGAGAAGTCGAACTCCGCGCCCGCGTACTTGTGGAAGTTGTAGCCGGCGTTGATGCCGACGCCGTGGAAGCCCTCGCGGTCGTCCACGTTGCCGGTCGGGTCGAACGCGCCGCCCGTGTCAACGCGGTTGTGGTTGTACTGCACGCCGAACGTGCCCCGCTTGTACTCGTCCTGCGCGAAAGCCGCAGGGGCGACGACGGCGAAGATGATCGCCGCGAAAATCGCTTTACGCATGAGTGAAATTTCCTCCGTCGAAATTAACTGCCAAGGTTTGAGGGCCGTCTCGCCCTCCCGTTCCATCCTCACGCCCGCCTCCGAAGCGGGCCGCCGCCCGCGTGAGGGGCGAAGGACGAGCTTCGACTAACGGGTTGATGCACGACTTTGTTTCCCGAAAGACGGCCGGCGTTGCATGAAACTCTTTCATCGGTGCGATTAGGATTTCTTGTCACACGAAAACGCCGAGTCCCATCCAGATTTTCGGAGATGGCGGGGCGACGATCCGCCGCGCTTCGACACGCCCTGTCTTGTCCGCCCCCGCACCGGAGACCTAGAATCAGCCTCCCCGCCGAAGCCGCGAACTTTACGCCCCCGTAGAGCGCGCTCGGCCGCGACGTGTGACAGTTTCGTGATCGCCACACGCGCCGCGATCCGTGCGACGCCGATTCGAGTTCGCTTAAAGTGAGACGCTGATTCGGGCGCGCGCTCAAGGCGGGGCTAAGGATGACTCTGATCTGAGACTCGGCCGGAGCCGGCTTCGCGGGCATTCAAGAGATGGGCGAGACGAATCAACAAAATCTGCTCCGGCTGTTCGCGGCCGTCGAGTTGTCAGACGATGCGCGGCGCGCGGCCGCCGCCCACGCCGCGCGCCTGCGCGCGTCGCAGCCGCCGGGCGTGCGGATCGGGTGGGAGCGCGAAGAGAAGCTGCACCTGACGCTGAAGTTCTTCGGCGGCGTCGAGCCTGAACGGGCCGGCGCGCTGTCCGACGCGCTCGCGCGCACAGCCGCCGACGCGCGGCCTCTCTCCTTGAGTCTCGAAGCCGCCGGCGTCTTCCCCACGCCCGCGCGCCCGGCAGTCCTCTGGCTCGGCCTGTCCGACACCGCGGGCGAACTCGCGCGCCTGCACGCGCGGCTCGAAGACGCGTGCGCCGCCGACGGGTTCCCGCGCGAGCGGAGACCTTTCAGCCCGCACGTCACGCTCGCGCGCGTCCGCGCCGCCACGCGCGAGACGCGCCAACTCGCGCGCCGGCACATCGAACTCGCGTTCGCGCCCGTCGCCTTCGAGGTCTCAGAGATCGTCCTGATGAGCAGCCGGCTCGGGCCGGGCGGGTCAGTTTACACGCCGCTCTCGCGGCACGAACTCGGGGCAGCGGCCGACCACCCGACCGCGCAAGACTGACTCCCTTCCGCACCGCGAGCCGGCGGCGCGGAGATCGCGGACAAGCGAAACGCGAAGAGGGCGGGGACGCGCGTCCCCGCCCTCTCAAGTCCTCGCCGACCGACGTAGTGAACAGCGGGCGGTCAGGAAAATTCCCCCGCCGCCACTGCCCGCCGGTCGCTTCACTACCTCGGCAGTTGTAGCGGCGTCGCGCCGTCGTCGCGGCCGCGGCGGTTCTCGGTAGTCTCGGTCAGCATCTCCTTAATCGCGCCGATGCTCGATAGCATCCCCGCCGTCTCGACCGGCATGAAGACGACCTTCGCGTTGTTGGCGCGCGCCATCTCCTTCAGGCTCTCGATGTAGCGCGTCGTGATGATGAACTGCGCCGACTCGCCCTGATCCCTCATCGCCTGACTGATGCGCGCGATGGCCTCGGCCTCGGCCTCGGCCGCCCGCATGCGGGCCTGCGCCGCGCCCTCGGCCGACAGGATCGCCGACTGCTTCTCGCCCTCGGAGCGCGTGACGGACGCCTGCTTCTCGCCCTCGGCGCGCGTGATCGCGGCCTGCTTGTCGCCCTCGGCCTGAAGGACGAGCGCGCGGCGGTTGCGCTCGGCCGTCATCTGCTTCTCCATCGTGAGGCGCACGTCCTCCGGGGGGTTGATGTTCTTCACGTCGACGCGCGTCACCTTCACGCCCCACTTGTCGGTCGCCTCGTCGAGGATGAGCCGGAGCTTCGCGTTGATCTGATCGCGCGACGAGAGCGTGTGATCCAAGTCCATCTCGCCCATCACGGAGCGCATGCCCGTGATCGTCAACTGCACGAGGCCGCCGACGAGATCGGCCACCTCGTAGACGGCCTTGATCGCGTCCGTGATCTGCCAGTAGACCACCGAGTCGACGTGGATCGTCACGTTGTCGCGCGTGATCACCGGCTGCGGCGGCAGGTCGATGTACTGCTCGCGCAGGTCGATGGAGGCGAGGCCCGGCCGCACGTTCGTCCAGTAGACGCCGCGCGGCTTGTCGATGAACGGGACGATGATGTTCAGCCCGCTCACCGCGACGCGGTTGAAGCGGCCCAGCCGCTCGATGATCATCACGGTCGCCTGCGGCACGATCTTGATCGTCTTGACGGCGACCACGAGCAGGAAGATGGCGATGAAGAGGAAGAAGAGAATGATCAGCGTCTCGGCCATGACTGGGGAACCTCCGTCGGTTTGTGGCGCGTCGCGGCGCGCGCGTTGGTTGATTCGTAGCGCAAACTATAACGGATAGCCGGGCGCGGTTGGAAGCTAAATCGGGGCGGGCGGCTGCCACCCGCCGAGCGCGCGCTCGACCGCGCGCGCCGCC
>DATCVD010000445.1:0-2031 GCA_036567125.1 Pyrinomonadaceae bacterium
ATCTCGACCGCCGACTCGTCCGTGTCGCACGCCTCGACGCGCGCCCCTTCGCGCAGCTTCGCGGCGGCGATGGCGAGCACGCCCGTGCCCGTGCCCACGTCGAGGAAGCTCGCGCCGTCGAAGTGCCGATCAATCGCGGCGAGGCAGAGCCGCGTCGTCTCGTGCGTGCCCGTGCCGAAGGCCATGCCCGGCTCGACGCGCAGGACGATCCGCCCGCCCGCCTCCTCCACCCCGTCCCACGGCGGCGCGACGACGAAGCGCCCGACCTCGACCGCGCGCCAGTTCTTCTTCCACTCGCCGAGCCAGTCGCGCTGCTCGACCTCGCGCAGGCGCATCGCGCGCGCCGACGGCGACCCGAGGCCGTAGATTCGGAGCGCGTCGAGCAGCGCCGCGCGCACGACCTCGATCTCAGGCTCCGTCTCGAAGTAGCCGGCGACCGCGGCGTAGCCGTCCGCGGCCGGCGCGCCGCGCTCAGTCCCGCCCGCGCCCGCCTCCATCAGCGCGTACTCGACCGCCTCAAGCGCGTCGGGCGCAGCGTCAACGTCAACCGCGTACCACATAAAAGCCGTTAATCGTGAATCGTAAATCGTGAATAGATAGAAGGCCGCTGAACTTGAAGCGTTACTCGCGGCCAGACTCAACCGGCTCTCGTCCGTTCACGATTTACGATTCACGATTCACTGGATATGATTCCTATCTCGTTGAGCGCGCGCTCGCTGTCGCGCCAGCCCTCCTCGACCTTGACGAAGAGTTCGAGGTGGACGCGGTGGCCGACCAAGTGCTCGATGTCGTGGCGCGCGCGCGTGCCGACCTCTTTGAGCCGCTCCGCGCCGTGGCCGATGATGATCTTCTTCTGCGACGCGCGCTCGACGAAAATGGCGCAGTTGATGCGCGCGAAGTCCTCGCGCTCCTGCTCGTACTTTTCCGTGACGACGGCCGTGACGTAAGGGATCTCCTCGCCCGTCGTTTGCAGAATCTTCTCGCGCACGATCTCGGCGACGATGGCGCTCACAGACTGATCCGTCAGCTCGTCCGCCGCGAAGATCGGCTCTCCCGCGGGCAGGTGTTTGACGATCTCGCCGAGCAGGAGTTCGACGTTGTCGCCCTTCAGGGCCGAGAGCGGGAGGATGGCGCGCCAGTCGTACTCCGCGCCGTACCACTCCATCAGCGGCAGGAGTTTTGACTTGTCCGAGACCTTGTCGGTCTTGTTCAGGACGAGCAGCGCGGGCTTCTGCGATTGCCTGACGAGGCCGAGCACGAAGCGGTCGCCGTTGCCGGTCGAGACCGAGGCGTCGCGCATCAGCACGACGAGATCGACGCCCGCGAGCGCGTCGTGGACGGCGGCCATCATGCGGCGGTTCAGAAGGTAGCCGGGCTGGTGTACGCCGGGCGTATCGACCAGCACGATCTGCCCCTCGTCGCGCGTGATGACGCCCTGAATCCGCCACCGCGTCGTCTGCGGCTTGTTCGAGACGGCCGCGATCTTCTCGCCGACGAGCCGGTTCAGGAGCGTCGATTTGCCCGCGTTCGGCCGCCCGACGAGCGCGACGTAGCCGCTGCGGTAACTGCCGGTCTGTTCGTTCTCGTCAGCCATAAGATTTCGTGAATCGTGAAAAGAAGCTGTTAGCCGTTAGCCGTTAGCTGTTAGCAAAACCAAACACCGAAGACAGAGCGAATGCCGGAAGCTGAAAGTTAGTCTTTTCTCCGGCTAACAGCTAACGGCTAACGGCTAACGGCTATTTCGTGCCGAGCGCGATTATCGCACGGCGCAGGCGCGCGTGACGACGAAGCTGACGCAGGTAGGCCGTCTCGTCGCGGCCCGCTTTGGCGCGGACGATTGTGAGGACGGCGCGCTTGTCCTCGCGCGGCCACGCGTCAAGATCGGGGACGAGCGAGAGGGCGAGGGCGAAGTTGGAGAAGGCGCGCGCCGTTTCGTCGTCGAACCGCTCGCGCGTCGCGCCGAGTGCGCGTCTGACCTCGTCAACCGCCGCGGCGCGGAGCCGGTCGGCGTCGCCGCCGAATTCGCGCGCG
>DATCVD010000446.1:0-7006 GCA_036567125.1 Pyrinomonadaceae bacterium
GCTCGACGCCGGGCAGCGCCGCGAGCCGGCCGACGAGCTGGCGGAAGAACTCGGCGCGCGCCTCCGGCCGCTCGTCGTACCTGTCGCCCGCGAGCGACAAGTCCATCACGACGACGTTCGCCGGGTCGAAGCCCGGCTCGACGCGCGCCAGCTCGACGAAGCTGCGGATCATCAGCCCCGCGCCGACCAGCAGGACGAGCGAGAGCGTGACCTCGGCGACGGCGAGCAGGCTGCGCAGCCGGTTGCGCGTGTGCGCGCCCGAAGTGCGGCCGCCCTCTTTGAGCGACTCGTTGAAGTTGAGCCGCGTGGCCTGCAAGGCGGGCGCGAGGCCGAAGACGAGGCCGGTCACGACGGCGACGGCGAGCGTGAAGAGGAGGGCGCGCGGGTTGACGCCCATGTTCTCCCAGCCGGGGATGTAGCGCGTGAAGGTCTGCGGCATCCCCTGCGAGCACAGCGCCACGCCCCAGACCGCGAGGACGACGCCGAGCGCCCCGCCCAGCACGGCGAGCACGACCGACTCGGTCAGCAGTTGGCGCACGAGCCGGAAGCGCGACGCGCCCATCGCCATCCTGATCGCGATCTCCTTCTGCCGCGCCGCGCCGCGCACGAGCAGCAGGTTCGCCACGTTCGCGCAAGCCAGGAGCAGCACGAAGCCGACCGCGCCGAGCAGCACGAGCAGGAACGGGCGGGGGCCGCGCGTGTAGTTCGTGATGATCGATTCGGGCCGGAAGTCGCGGCCCGTGTTCGTGTCGGGGTACTGCTCGGCGAGCTGCCGGCCGATGGCCTGCAACTCGGCCGCGGCCTGCTCGGTCGTCGCGCCCGCCTTCAGGCGGCCGAGCACGCGCAGGTAACGCTTGCCGCGCGCGCGCGCCTCCTCGGCGTCGAACGAGAGCGGCTTCCAGACGTCGCCGCTGTTGGGCGGGAAGTTGAACCTCTCGCGCATCACGCCGACGACCGTGTGGCTCTGGCCGTCGAGCGTGATCTGGCGGTTGACGACCGCCGGGTCGCCGCCGAAGCGCCGCTGCCACAGCCCGTGGCTGATGACGACCACCGCGTCCCTGCCCGGCTGTTCTTCCTCCGCCGTGAACAGGCGGCCGAGGGCCGCGCGGCCCTCGACGGCGCTGAAGAGCGAGGCCGAGACGGCCGAGCCTTCGACGCGCTCGGGCCGCTCGCCCTCGCTCAGGTTGAAGGAGGCGTCGCGGTAGGCCGAGAGGTCTTCGAGCGTGGTGACCTGCGCGCGCAGGTCGAGGAAGTTGGCGGGCGCGACCGAGCGGCGGTCGAAGCCGCTCTGCTGGTTGCGCTCCCAGACGAGGAGGACGCGCTCCGGCTCGCGGAACGAGAAGGGCCGGAGCAGCAGCACGTCGACCGTGCTAAAGACGGTCGTGTTCGCGCCGACGCCGAGCGCGACCGCGAGCAGCGCGACCGCGGTGAAGCCCGGCTGCTTCCAGAGCATCCGCAGCGCGTAGCGAACGTCTTTGAGCAGGGTCGTCACTCGGTTAGACCACCTGCGCGGAGCGGGCCGAGGCCGCGCCCGTCTCGTCGTCCTCGTCGCGGAAGCTGACGGCCTCCTCCTTGACGACGCGGCCGTCGAAGAGGTGGATGGCGCGGTCGGCGTAGGTGGCGTAGCGCGGGTCGTGCGTCACCATGCAGATGGTCGCGCCCTGCTGGTGCAGCTCGCGCAGCAGCTCCATCACGGCCTCGCCGTTCTTCGAGTCGAGGTTGCCGGTCGGCTCGTCGGCCAGCAGGATCGACGGCTGGCCCGCGACGGCGCGCGCGACCGCGACGCGCTGCTGCTGGCCGCCCGACAGCTGCGAGGGCAGGTGCTTGGCGCGGTGCGCCATCCCGACCCGCTCCAGCGCGTCCGTCACCCGCTCCTTGCGCTCCGCCGACGACATGCCGCGGTAGGTCAGCGGCAGCTCGACGTTCTCGTAGACGGTCAGGTCGCCGATCAGGTTGAAGCTCTGGAAGATGAAGCCGACCTCGCGGTTGCGAATCTTCGCGCGCTCCGAGAGCGACAGCTCCGCGACCTGATTGCCGTTGAGCCAGTACTTGCCCTCGGTCGGCGAGTCGAGCAGGCCCAAGATCGAGAGCAGGGTGGACTTGCCGCAGCCCGACGGGCCGGTGATCGAGACGTACTCGCCGCGCTGGATGTCGAGGTGCGTCCCCGACAGCGCGTGCGTCTCCACCTCGTCGGTGTAGAAGACCTTCTTCACGTCCTGAAGGCGGATGAGGGGTGAATTGCTCATGGTCGAAGTAATCTCCTGAAAGAAGCTGTTGGCCGCTGGCCGTTAGCCGAACCGAAAACAAAAACCGAAGTTGAAGCCGGATGCTCAGGCCGTTTTTTCTGGCTAATAGCAAACGGCTAATAGCTAACGGCTAGTTGAGCCTGATCCGGTCGTAGCTGTCCCACTGCTGGGTGTCGGAGAGGATGACGCGGTCGCCCTCGCGCAGCCCCTCGACGACTTCGATGGTGTTGACGGAGGCGCGGCCGAATTTCACCTGCACGCGCGTCGCGCCCCGGCCGTCCGGGTCGAGCTTGAAGAGGCTGACGGTCGAGTTCGGCTGCCCGAAGGCGGGGCGGCCGACGTAGAGCACGTTGTCGAGCCGTTCGAGTTCGACCGTCCCGTCGACGGAGAGGTCGGGCCGCGCGCCCTGCGGCAGCGCGCCTTCGAGCGCCACGTCGACCGTCACCGTGCCGTTCTGCGCGGCCGGGTCGATGCGCGAGACGCGGCCCGGGATCACGCCGTTGCGCGTGTCGATCTCGGCCCGCTGGCCCAAGAGGATGCCGTTGGCCTGCGTCTCCGCGATGCGCAGCTCGGCCTTCAGGTGCTGCGGCTCGACGACGCGCGCCAGATTCGTCCCCGGCGTCACCTGCTGGCCGACCTCGACCACCATCTGCTGGAGCACGCCGTTCGTGCCGGCGAGCACGCGCAGCGTCCCGACCTGACTGCGGCGCAGCTCCAGCTGCGCCTTGAGCTGCGAGATGCGCGCGGCCTGCGAGGCGAGCTGCGCCTGCGCCGTGCGCTGCGTGCCTTCGAGCCGCTTCTGCTCGATCTGGTAGCGGTTCGCCAGCTCCTCGACGCGCACGCGCGAGAGCCTCAGGTTGAGCACCGGGATCAGCCCTTCCTTCGCCAACTGCTCGTCGGTGTCGGACTGCAACTTCGCCTGCTGGTACTCGGCCCGCACGCCGGCCGCGACGGCCTGCTGGCTCAGCCGCTCGCTCTCCAGCCGCGCGCGGATGTTGTTCGACTCGGCCTCGGCCGCCCGCACCTGATACTCGATGTCGACGGTCGACTGCTGAAGCTCCGGGTTGCTCAGTTCGAGCAGCACCGTCCCGGCCGTCACCTCCGTACCCGGCTGCACGTTGATGCGCTCGACGCGCCCCTCGGTGGCGGCCGCGACGACCCGCACGTTCTCCGGCACGAGCGTGCCGGGGCCGCGCACCTGCCGGAGCATCTGCCCGCGCTTCGCCGTGTCGGAGAAGAGGGTCGCGCCCTCGACGCTCGGCGCGGCGGGCTTCAGGCGCGTCAGCCCGTAGGTGATGCCGGCGATGGCCGCGAGGCCGAGCGCGGCGTAGACGACGAGGCGGACGCGCTTCTTGCGCTTCGCCTTCCCGCCGCGCGCCACGTCCATGCCGCTCGGCGCGGTGAACTTGCTCGGCGTGTCGGTCTTGCCGCGCGCCACGTCCGTGCCGCTCGGCGCGGTGAACTTCGACGGCGCGTCGGTCTTGGTCTTGCTGCGAGGTATGTCCATGCCACTAGTCGCGTCGCCGCCCGCGGCCGCGTCCTCTTTAACCTTCCGAAACTTCTCGATCTCTTCCACCCGCATACTCACAAAGCTCTCGGATTCCGGCGAACAAAATTTTCGGCTTCACTCCCGGACGGCTTCAGGACGCCTCGGCCTTCGCCGCCCCACCCTTAACGACCCAGCCGTCGGAAAGTTCGACGACGCGGTGGCCGTAGGAGGCGTTCGTCTCCGAGTGCGTCACCTGAATGATCGTCGTGCCCTCGTCGTTGAGCCGCTTGAACAGCTCCATGATCTCGCGGCCCTGCGCCGAGTGGAGGTTGCCCGTCGGCTCGTCCGCGAGGATCAGCTTCGGGTTCGCCACGACCGCGCGCGCGACGGCGACCAACTGCTGCTGCCCGCCCGATAGCTGGTTCGGGTACAAGTCCTTCTTCCCGACGATGCGGAAGCGATCCAGCACGTCGGCCACCATCGACTGCCGCTCCGACTTCTTCAAGTCCTGATAGGAGAGCGGCAGGTCGAGGTTCTCGTAGACGGTCATGTGATCGAGCAGGTGGTAGCTCTGGAAGACGAAGCCGATGTAGCGCTTGTTCAGCTCGATGCGCTTCTTGCGGTCGAGCTTGTGCACGGGCTGATCGAGGAAGTAGTACTCGCCCGCCCACGCCGAGTCGAACATGCCGAGGATGGCGAGCAGCGTGGACTTGCCCGCGCCCGAAGGCCCCATGATCGAGACGAACTCGCCCTCGCGCACGTCCAGATTGACCTGCCGCAGCACGTAGGTACGCGAGACGCCCTGCTCAAAAAATTTTTCGACGTTACGCAGTCTGATCATCACGAAGCAGCGGGCGAAAATCGGCCCTCACGGATTCAGAATTTTGAATCGCAGCGCGAAAACACGTACGAGACGCGCGGCGCGTCAGGTGGGCTTGGGCTGACGGGATAGAAAACGGCGTGCCACCCGCGTTTGCTCAGAAAATCGGCGCGCGCGGCCGCGGCCTTTCCCATTTTTGGGACTGGCGGAAAACCGCTTTTCTCATTTTTGGGACGCGCGGGCCGGCGGCGGACGTGAGGCGAAATCGCGGGGTTTAAAGTCCGACCCGTTCGGGGCCGAGAGGCAGGGTGAAGAACCGGCCGGCTATTAGCCCGCCGGGCGGGACGGCGGTCACGCCTCCGAGCGGCGGCCGGGCGGAGGCCGAGTGTGCGCCGTCATTCGGTCTCGGTCTTGTTCGGGCCGGCGCCGTCTTTGACGTAAACGGTTTTGACGTTGACGAACTCGCGGATGCCAAACTCGCCCAGCTCGCGCCCGTAGCCCGAACGCTTCGTCCCGCCGAAGGGCAGGCGCGGATCGCTGGCGACCATCGCGTTGACGAAGACGAGGCCCGACTCGATCTCTCTGGCGAACAGCTCGCGCTCCCTTTCGTCGTTCGTCCACGCGCTCGCGCCGAGGCCGAAAGAGGTGTCGTTGGCTAGCCGGACGGCTTCGTCGGCCGAGCCGACGCGGAAGAGGAGCGCGACGGGGCCGAACAGCTCTTCGCTGCGGCCCGGAGAGTCTTCGGGGATCGCTTCGAGCACGACGGGCGGGAAGTAGAAGCCGCGCGCGGGCAGCGCGGCGGGCGAGCGGAACTCGCGCGCCCCGCGGCGGACGGTCTCGCCGACCTGCCCTTCGAGGTCGCGGACGATCTGCCCGGTCGCCAGCGGGCCGATCTCGGTCGCCTCGTCGAGCGGGTCGCCGATCACGAGCGCGGCCATGCCGTCCTTGAGCCTGCGGGCGAACTCGTCGTAAACCGCCTCGTGGACGATGAACCGCTTGGCCGCGATGCACGACTGCCCGTTGTTGATCGTGCGCGAGCGCACGGCCGTCTTGACGGCCTCGTCCAAGTCCGCGCTCGGCATCACGACGAACGGATCGCTCCCGCCGAGTTCGAGCACCGACTTTTTGATCGCGCGCCCGGCCGCCGCGGCGACGCTCGCGCCCGCAGCCTCGCTCCCCGTCAGGGTGACGGCCGTGACGCGCGCATCCTCGATGACCGGGGCGACCGCGTCGCCGCCGATCAGCAAGGTCTGGAAGACGCCCTCGGCGAAGCCGGCCGCGCGAAAAATCTCCTCGATGGCGAGCGCGCACTGCGGGACGTTCGAGGCGTGTTTGAGAAGCCCGCAGTTGCCGGCCATCAGCGCCGGCGCGGCGAAGCGGAAGACCTGCCAGAACGGGAAATTCCACGGCATCACGGCGAGCACCACGCCGACGGGCTGGAAGCTGACGTAGCTGCGCGTCGCCGAAGACTCGATCTGCTCGTCCGCCAAAAATTCCTCGGCCCGTTCCGCGTAGTAGCGGCAGACCCACGCGCACTTGGCCGCCTCGTCGCGCGCCGCTTTGATCGGCTTCCCCATCTCGACCGTCATCAGCCGCGCGAAATCTTCCTTGCGCGCCTCAAGAATCCCGGCCGCGCGCAGCATCCTCTCCGCGCGCGCGGCGAAAGAGGTGCGCCGGTGCGCGGCGAAGGCGCGCGCGGCGAGCGCGAGCCTCGACTCGATCTCCTCGCCGGTGAGCGGCGCGAACTCCTTCAGCGTCTCGCCGGTCGCGGGGTTGACGGTCGCAATTGCCATAACGAAATACTGTCCGTCGTCAGTTGTTAGTTGTCCGTTGTTTGAGCTACGCAGTCTCGCCGCCCGCGGTTTAAGACTCAAGCCGCCCGAGCACTAACGACGACAACTGACCACGGACAACTGACAGCCCCTCAGTTCATCGTTCCGCGTTCATCGTTCATCAATTTAAGGCAGCAGGACGATCTTGCCGTGCGCGCCCGGCTCCAAGACTTCGCGGTGCGCGCGCCCGGCCTCGGCGAGCGGCAAGGACTTGCCGACGACGGGCCTGAGCGTTCCCGCTTCGAGTCCGGCGTAGATGGCGGCGTTGATCGAATGTAAGTCTTCGGCGGTCGCGTTGAAGAGCGTCATGCCGAGGATCGCGGCGTCGCGCGTCATCGCCTGCCGCGCGTCGATCTCGGCGCGGCCGCGGTTGCCGACCACGACGACGCGGCCGAACTTCGCCAGAATGCCGAGGTCGCGGTCGAGGTTCACGTTCGCCAGCATCTCCACGATGCAATCGACGCCGCGCCCGCCCGTCAACGCCGCCAATTCTTGCAGGTAGTCGTCGGCCGTGTGATCGAAGACGCGGTGCGCGCCCTGCTCGGCGACGAGCCTGCGCCCCGCCTCCGTCCCGGCCGTGCCGAAGACCGACAGGCCGGCGGCGCGCGCGAGCTGCACG
>DATCVD010000447.1:0-3604 GCA_036567125.1 Pyrinomonadaceae bacterium
GCCGCGGCCGCCCGCGCCGCCCCGCCGTCAGTCTGCCCCGCCGCCTGCGCGGCGGCCTCTTTGCCGTCGTCCATTTGCGCCTCGCCCGCGAAATTTTTGGTGGCTCGAAGATAACAAAGCGGCGGGGAAACTGCCAAGCAGACGCGCCCCGGCCGGCCGCTTGCAATGCGGACTCGTTTGCACGAATAATGCCGTCAAAACCTTTCAGGGCGGCGCAGAGCGGGAGGAACCTTATGCCAGCGGACACTTTAACGATCACGGACAACCGGACGGGCCAGAGTTACGAAGTCCCCGTCGAGAACGGCACCATCCGCGCGATGGACTTGCGCAAGATCAAGGTCTCGGACGAAGACTTCGGCCTGATGACCTACGATCCCGCGTTCATGAACACGGCCTCCTGCAAGAGCCGCATCACCTACATCGACGGCGACGCGGGCGTCCTCGAATACCGCGGCTACCCCATCGAGCAACTGGCCGAGCAGAGCAACTACCTCGAAGTCGCCTACCTGCTCCTGAACGGCGAACTCCCCTCCGCCGACGAACTCAAGAAGTGGGAGTGGGACATCACGCACCACACGATCTTGAACGAGAACGTCAAGAAGGTCTTGGACGGCTTCCACTACAACGCGCACCCGATGGGCATCTTCATCAGCATGGTCAGCGCGCTCTCGACCTTCTACCCCGAGGCCAAGAACATCTTCGACGAGCCGTGCCGCAACAAGCAGATTCACCGCCTGATCGCCAAGGTCGGGACCATCGCCGCCTTCGCCTACCGCCACCGCACCGGCCTCCCCTACTCGTACCCCGACAACGACCTCGGCTACACCGGCAACTTCCTGAACATGATGTTCAGGACGACCGAGTTGAAGTACCAGCCGAACCCGGTGCTCGAACGCGCGCTCGACGTTTTGTTCATCCTCCACGCCGACCACGAGCAGAACTGCTCGACCAACACGATGCGCTCCGTCGGCAGCGCGCACACCGACCCGTACTCGGCCATCGCCGGCGCGGCCGCCGCGCTCTACGGCCCCCTGCACGGCGGCGCGAACGAGGCGGTCTTGCGGATGCTCGACGAGATCGGCTCGATCGACCGCGTGCCCGACTACATCAAGCGCGTCAAGGACGGCGACTTCCGCCTGATGGGCTTCGGCCACCGCGTCTACAAGAACTACGACCCGCGCGCGCGCATCATCAAGCAGGTGGCCGACGAGGTCTTCGAGGTGACGGGCAAAGACCCGCTCTTAAACATCGCGCTCGAACTCGAACGCATCGCGCTCGAAGACGAGTACTTCGTCAAGCGCAAGCTCTACCCGAACGTCGATTTCTACAGCGGGATCATCTACCGCGCGATGCGCTTCCCCGTCGACATGTTCCCCGTCCTGTTCGCCATCCCGCGCACGGCCGGCTGGATCGCGCAGTGGGTCGAGCTGCTGCGCGATCCCGATCAGAAGATCGCGCGGCCGCGGCAGGTCTACCTCGGCCACACGCGCCGCGACTACGTCACGCTCGAACAGCGCGGCCGGCAGCAACAGCAGGAAGCCAAAACGACTGGAGCATCTTAGCCACGGGGGACACAGAGAACTCAGGGAAAATAGAAGAAAGACCGCGCTCGGCTTCGGAGTCGAATGTTGAGCGCGGTCTTTTCCCGTCTAACCCCGGCATACTCTGTGGCTAATTCTTTTGTTTGATCAATAAAGTCTGCCCGCGTGTGAGATTGAGAAGGCGGGCGGCGGAGTCGCGGAAGGCGGCGAGTTCGAGGAAGCCGGCGCTGCCCCAGAGGGCGAACGGCGCGCCCGCCTCTGAGTCCGTGTCGGCGAAGAAGCGGCGGAAGTCCGTGACGACGCGGCCGCCCGCTTCGATCTCGACGCCGCGCGCCGCCTGCTCGTCGGTCAGCTCGGCGCGCGTGACGTTGGTGACGCAGTTGCCGTAGCGGTCGACGTGGATGACGCGCGCTTCGAGCGGGCCGTCGGCGCGGCGGGAGGGCGCGAGCGGCGCGAGGCGAACCCAGTCGGAGACTTCTTCGCCCAACTCGTCTAACCCGACGCCCTCCGAGAGCGCGCCCGCGACGGGGGCGAACACGTCGCGGCCGTGGAAGGTCGGGCTGACGGGCTGTCGAAAATATGCCCGGTTGGTGAGGCGGACGACGCGGGCGTCCCCGCCGCGCTCGAAGACGTAGCTGAACAGGCCGTTGTCCGGCCCCGTGTAGAAGCGGCCGCCGCACTCGGCGGCCAGCGGGCGGCGCTCGGAGCCGACGCCCGGATCGACGACCGCGACGTGGACTGTCCCGGCCGGGAAAGCCTCGCACGCCGCGAGCAGCGTGAAAGCCGCGGCCTCCACGTCGAACGCCGGGATGTCGTGCGTCAAGTCGACGAGCGTGGCGCGCGGCGCGGCCGAGAGGATCACGCCCTTCATCGCGCCGACGAAGTAGTCCGCGCCGCCGAAGTCGGTCAGCAAAGTGACGACGGGCATCGGGGAAAGACGGGCGAGGGGTTAGAGGGAAAAGGGGAGGGGCGGGGGGAAGGCTTTGGCCCGGCCCTTCCCCTCCAGCCTCTCCCCTTTCGCCCGCGGTTACTGAATCCGCGTGTCGGTCGCCGAGCGAATCATCAGCTCTTGGCCGCGTTCGAGCCGGATGTCTTTGCCGCGCGCGGTCAGGACGCCGCCCGTGCCGACGCCCGCGCCGAGCACCGCGCCGATGGCCGCGCCCTTGCCGCCGCCGGCAATCGCGCCGATGATCGCGCCGATGCCGCTGGCCGCGCCGACCTTCGTCACGTCGTCCTTCGTCGTGCTCTTGCCGCTGACGCCGCCCTCCTCGTCAACGCCGCCGACGCCGGAGTCGGTGCGCTTTTCGACCACGTCGATCACCTGCGCGTTGAAGTTGGCCCAGCGGCCGTCGTTCGTCCTGATCTGCTGGAAGGTCAACTGCAACTGGCCGGAGCCGCGAATCTTGCCGGGCCGGCGCACGCTGGAGACGCGGCCCGTGACGACCATGTCGGCGTAGGGCGCGGGTTCGAGCACGCGCGCCTCGAAGCGGTCGCCGCGCTGGCTCACGTCGGTCGAGAGGTTGTTGAGGAGTTCGACCCGCAGCGTCGTGTCCTGCGGAATCTCGACGAGCGCGCCGGAAGACGCGACGCGGCCCGCCGGAGACGGCGAGCTGCCGGCACGCCCCGCGTCCGAATCGCTCGCGGGGCGGTCGTCGTCGTCGTCCGCGTCTTCGCGCGCCTGAATCTGCGGCGCGGGGCGGGTGGTGGCGCGCTGAGTCTGCGTGGGAGCGCCGTCGTCGTCGGCCGTGCCGCGGCGGCCGATCCCCTGCGGGACGGCCGAGTTGAAGCCGCGGCGGTCGTAGCCGGCCTCGTAGCCCGACTCGAAGCCCTGCCGGTAGCCGTCGCGGTAATCCTCCAAAGAACCGTAGGCCGGGACGTAGACGCGGTCGGCGCGGCGGTAGTCTTCCTTCGAGCGGTGATCGCGCGCGGCCGACTCGACCGAGTCGCGGTAGCCGGCCTGATAGCCGTCCGAGTAGCCCGTGCGGTAGCCGCGCTCAAGCGCGCCCGACTGCCGCGCCGCGACCGCCGGATCGCCCGCGGCGGCGGCGCGCGCCGAGTCCGAC
>DATCVD010000448.1:0-7267 GCA_036567125.1 Pyrinomonadaceae bacterium
CGAGCGCGCCCGCGCCGAGCACGCCGACGCAGACGAAGTTGACCGCCGCGTAGAGGACGATGACGCCCGCGACGCCGTAGAGCAGGCCGCGCGCCAGATCGCGGCGCGGGTCGCGCATCTCGGCGGCGACGAAGCTCGCCGTCTGCCAGCCGCCGTAGGCGAACATCACGGGCGTCAGCGCGGCGAAGAAGGCGACCGACTGATCGAGCGGCGCGCGGCCGCCGCCCGCGGCCGTTTCGGTCAGCCGTTCCGGCACGAGCGCCGTCAGCCCGGCGCAGACGAGCGTGACGAAGGCCGCGATCTTCAAGACCATCAGCGCGCTCTGTAGCGTCCCGCCGGCGCGGACGCCCGCGCAGTTGACCGCCGTCAGCGCGGCGAGCGCGACCGCCGCGACGACCCACTCGGCGAGTCGCCAGCCCGTCAGCTCCAGAAAGTAGCGCGCGAAGGTGATGGCGACCGCCGCCATCCCGCCCGTCTGCACGACGAGGAGCAGCGCCCAGCCGTAGAGGAACGCGACCGACGGGTGAAAAGCGTCGCGCAGGTAGGCGTACTGCCCGCCGACTTCGGGCCGGCGCGCGGCCAGCTCCGCATAGACGAACGCGCCCGCGAGCGCGACCAAGCCCCCGGCGAGCCACGCGCCGAGGATGAGCGCGGGGCGCGGAACCGTGCGCGCGACGACGTACGGGTTGACGAAGATGCCCGCGCCGACGATGCCGCCCATCACGAGCATCGTCGCGTCGAAGAGTCCCAGCCGCCGCGCCAGCCCGCGCGACGCGTCGCGCGCGCCCGGCAGGTCGTCCTCGCGCGCGGGGCGCGGCGTAAGCTCCGTCGTCATCCGGGTGAAGCCTCGCGGGATCGGCCGCCGGCCCGCGCGTGCGGGCGGGGGCGGCCGGGTCGTCGGGTGGAGCGCCTGCGAGCATAAAAGATTCGCTGGCCTTTTGCACAGCCGTTGCGCTACAGTTGGCACACTCTAAAGCACAAAAGCGCCCGCCCCGACGGAGGCCATTTTTCAACCTGAGCAGCAACGGACGCCGCCGCGCCGAGCGGCCGCGGGGCGGGCAACGCGCGGCCGGGCGCTCCGGGCGCGCGGGCGAGTCGCCGGTAAAGTTTTCGGCAGGGGGAGGGGGGCGGTGAGCGACCGTGTGGTTTGCGCGAAGTGCGGCTCGGCCAAGATCATCGCGCGCGCGACGGTGCGCGACGTGGGCGATTACAACGTGCAGGGCGAGCTGGCCGTCATGCTGCACGAGAACCCCGACGCGCTAATCTTCAAAGAGACTTTCCTCAGCACCCTGACGGCGCGCGTCTGCGGCGAGTGCGGCTACGCGGAACTCTACGCCGACCGGCCCGGCGCGCTGTACGCGGCCCACGAGAGATCAAAACAACCACGCGACTGAAGAGCGCCGAGCTTGATCGAGAAGGGAAGGCTGACCGTGAGACGAAACTTCTTTTCACTCGCGCTGACGTTGTTCGCGCTGTCGCTGCTCGCGCCGAGGGCCGCGGCGCAGCAGGGGCAGAAGCGCGTGACGATGGAGGAGGTGCTGGCGCTGCGGGTCGTCGGCGCGCCGCAGTGGTCGCCCGACGGCCGGTGGCTGGCCTTCACGGTCTCGGACTGGAACCGGAAAGAGAACCGGCGCGACGCGCACGTCTATCTCGTCCCGGCCGAGGGCGGCGAAGTCGTCCGGCTGACGAACGGCGAGCGCGGCGAGTCGCAGCCGCAGTGGTCGCCCGACGGCAAGTGGATCGCGTTCCTCGCCAACCGCGGCGCGCCGCAGGCGGGGGCCGCGCCCGCGGCCGGCGGCGGCAACCAAATCTGGATCATCCCGGTGCGCGGCGGCGAGGCCGAGAAGCTGACCGAGGAGGAGGCGGGCGTCTCGCAGTTCCGCTGGTCGCCCGACAGCAAAAGGATCGCCTACGTCGTCCGCGACACGCCGCAGGACAAGGCCGAGCGCGACAAGCGGCGCAAGGATCGCTTCGACGCCATCGTCGTCGATTCCGACTTCGTCTACTCGCACCTCTGGACGATCGAACTCGGCGCGAAGAAGAAGCGGCGCGTGACCGAGGGCGCGTTCTCCGCCTCCGACCCGCAGTGGTCGCCCGACGGGCGCTTCGTCGCCTACGTCGCCGCGCGCGCCGGCGCGCAGGAGTCCTCGTTCACGGACATCTCCGAGGATCGCAACACGGACATCTACGTCGCCCCGGCCGAGGGCGGGCCGGCGCGCCAGTTGACGACCAGCCCCGGCCCCGACTCGCAGCCGCGCTTCTCGCCCGACGGCCGCTGGATCGCCTTCACGGCGCACCCCGATCCGGCCGTGTGGGCGCAGAAGACCGACCTCCTCGTCGTCGGCTTCGACGGCGGCGAGCCGCGCAACCTGACGGCCGGGCAGAGCGATTCGGTCGGCGGCCCCGCGCGCTGGTCGAAGGACGGGCGCGATCTCTACGTCGCCGCGTCGGTCGGCGTTTACGGGCAACTGCTGCGCGTGCCGGCCGCGGGCGGCGAGGCGCGCCCGGTCTTCGAGAAACCGGGCGCGTACGCGGGCGTCGATCTCTCGCCGGACAACACGCGCCTCGCCTTCCTGTTCGAGGACGCGCAGCAGCCCGAAGACGTCTGGGTCTCGGCCGCGACGGGCCGCGACGCGAAGAAGTTGACCGACTTCAACCCGCAGGCGAAAGAGTTCGCGCTCGGCGGCATCGAGGTCTTGAAGTGGAAAGGCGCGGACGACCTTGAGATCGAGGGGATGCTCGTCAAGCCCGTCGGCTACGAGCGCGGCAGGCGTTACCCGACGATCCTGCAGATTCACGGCGGCCCGTACGCGCGCTTCGCCTACGGCTTCGAGGGCCGCGCGCAGATTTACGCGGGCCACGGCTACGCGGTGCTGATGCCGAACCCGCGCGGCTCCGTCGGCTACGGCCACAAGTTCGCCACCGCGAACGTGAAGGATTGGGGCGGGAAAGACTTTCAGGACTTGATGGCCGGCGTCGACGAAGTCGTCCGCCTCGGCGTCGCCGACCCCGAGCGGCTCGCCGTGATGGGCGGCAGCTACGGCGGCTTCATGACCTTCTGGGCCGTCACGCAGACCGACCGCTTCAAGGCCGCCATCGGCCACGCGGGCATCTCGGACTGGTACAGCTTCTTCGGCCAGTCGGACATCCCCGGCCTGATGGAGTACGGCTTCGGCGGCCCGCCGTGGGCGGCGCGCGAGACCTACGAACGCTGGTCGCCGGTGCGCTTCGCGGAGCGCGTCAAGACGCCGCTGATGATCACGCACGGCGAGCAGGACAGGCGCGTGCCCATCGCGCAGGCCGAGCAGTATTACCGCGCGCTGCGCAGGCGCGGCGTGCCCGTCACGTTCGTCCGCTACCCGCGCGCGGGCCACGGCATCACGGAGCCGAACCACCTGATCGACCTGCTGCGCCGCCACGTCGAGTGGTTCGACAGGCACCTCAAGCCGGCGGCCGAGCGCACCACTACGACAACAGAGAACCGCTGAAAATAACGACGAGCGATGAACGCGGAGCGATGAACCGACGGGCGGATTGCTTTAGTTCGTCGTCCCGCGTTCATCGCCCGTCGTCTCATTGAGAAGGAGCCTTCAGCCGTGAAGTCGAATCGCCGTCTCGCCCCGTCAGTCCTTTTGCTCGTAAGCCTGTCGTTCAACTTACCCGCGCTCGCGCAGACGCGGAACGTCGCGCCGGCGCAGCAGCAGGGCGCGCAGCAGCGCGAGCCGCCGCAACCCCTGCGCCTGTTGCAGTACCGCAACATCGGCCCGGCGCGCGGCGGGCGCGTGACGGCCGTGGCGGGCGTCCCCAGCCAGCCGATGGTCTACTACTTCGGCGCGACCGGCGGCGGCGTGTGGAAGACGACCGACGGCGGCGCGAACTGGGAGCCGATCACGGACGGGCCGGTCTTCGGCACGGGTTCGGTCGGCGCGATCGGCGTCTCGGAGTCCGACCCGAACGTGATCTACGTCGGGATGGGCGAGTCGCCGATCCGCGGTAACGTCTCGCACGGCGACGGCGTGTACAAGTCGATGGACGCGGGGAAGACTTGGCGGCGCGTCGGCCTCGAAGACACGCGCCACATCGGCCGCGTGCGCGTGCACCCGCGCAACCCCGACGTGGTCTTCGTCGCCGCGCTCGGCCACATCTTCGGGCCGAACGAGCAGCGCGGCGTCTTCCGCTCGCGCGACGGCGGGAAGACTTGGGACAAAGTTCTCTACCGCGGCGACCGCGCCGGCGCTATTGATCTCACCTTCGATCCGACGAACGCGAACATCCTCTACGCGGGCTTCTGGGACGTGCACCGCAAGCCGTGGACGCTGGAGTCGGGCGGGCCGGGCGGCGGCCTCTTCAAGTCCACGGATGGCGGCGACACGTGGACTGAGATCACGCGCAACCCCGGCGGGCCGCGCGGGCTGGTCGGCAAGGTCGGCATCACCGTCTCGCCGGTCAACCCCGAAAGGGTGTGGGCCATCGTCGAGGCGGAAGACGGCGGCGTCTTCCGCTCCGACAACGGCGGGCGCACTTGGGCGCGCGTCAACGAGCAGCGGGCGCTGCGCCAGCGCGCGTGGTACTACACGCGCATCTACGCCGACACGCAGAACGCCGACACCGTGTACGTCCTGAACGTCGCCTTCTTCAAGTCGAACGACGGCGGGCGCACCTTCAACACGATCTCCGTGCCGCACTCGGACAACCACGACCTCTGGATCGCTCCCGGCGACAACCAGCGGATGGTCAACGGCAACGACGGCGGCGCGAACGTCTCCTTCAACGGCGGCCGCACGTGGACGGAGCAGGATCAATCGACGGCGCAGTTCTACCGCGTCGCCGTCGACAACGACTTCCCCTACCACGTCTACGGCGCGCAGCAGGACAACTCGACCGTGAAGATCGCCTCGCGGTCGAACGACTTCGCCATCACCGAGCGCGACTGGTACGACGTGGGCGGCGGCGAGTCGGGCTGGATCGCCCCGTCGCCGAGGGACTCGAACGTCGTCTTCGCCGGCTCTTACGGCGGGCTGCTGACGCGCTACGATCACCGCACGGGGCAACAGCGCAACATCACCGTCTGGCCCGACAACCCGATGGGCGCGGGCGCGGAGGCGATGCGCTCGCGCTTCCAGTGGAACTTCCCGATCGTCTTCTCGCCGCACAACCCCGACGCGCTCTACACGGCCGGCAGCAACGTCTATAGGACGACGAACGAGGGGCAGACGTGGCAGCAGATCAGCGGCGATCTGACGCGCAACGACAAGTCGAAGCAAGGCCCGTCGGGCGGGCCGATCACGAAGGACAACACGAGCGTCGAGTACTACAACACGATCTTCACGCTGATGGAGTCGCCCGCGCGCGCAGGAATAATCTGGGCCGGCTCGGACGACGGGCTGGTGCACGTCACGCAGAACGGCGGCGGCCGCTGGGACAACGTCACGCCGAAAGATATGCCGGAGTGGATTCAGATCAACTCGCTCGACGCCTCGCCGCACGACCCGGCGACCGCCTACGTCGCCGCGACGATGTACAAGTGGGACGACTTCCGGCCCTACCTCTACAAGACGAGCGACTACGGCAAGACGTGGAAGAAGATCACGAACGGCATCCCCGACACGGCCTTCACGCGCGTCGTCCGCGAAGACCCCAACCGCAAGGGGTTGCTCTACGCCGGCACGGAGACGGGGATGTACGTCTCCTTCAACGACGGCGAGTCGTGGCAGTCGCTGCAACTCAACATGCCGGTCGTCCCCATCACGGACTTGGCCGTTCACAAGCGCGACAAGGATTTGATCGTCGCCACGCAGGGGCGCTCGTTCTACATCCTCGACGACCTGACGGTGCTGCACCAGCTCGCCGAAGCGGGCGGCAACCCCTCCGCGCTGCCCGACGTGAAACTCCTGAAGCCGGAGGAGACTTACCGCTTGCAGGGCGGCGGCTTCGGCGGCGGCGGCGGCCTGCCGCCCGGCGCTCCCGTCGGCGCGAACCCGCCCAACGGCGTGGTCGTCTATTACCACCTCAAGCAGCGGCCCGCGACCGACGTGACGCTCGAATTTTTAGACGCCGCGGGCAAGAGCATCCAGAAGTACACGGCGAGCGCGCCGCGGCCCGCTGCCACGCCCGCGTCCGGCACGGCCTCGGTGATGCGTCCGCCGGAGCAGCCGCAAGCGCCGTCGGAGGAAGCGCCGGTCGTCGTCGCCGGGACGGGCGGCCCCGCCGGGCCGCGCGTCACGACGAACCCCGGCCTCAACCGCTTCGTCTGGAACATGCGCCACCCCGACGCCACCACGTTCCCCGGCCTCATCATGTGGGCCGCCTCGACGCAGGGGCCGCGCGTCGCGCCCGGCACGTACACCGTCCGCCTCACGGCCAACGGCCAGACGCAGTCGGAGACGTTCGAGATCAGGAAAGACCCGCGCGTCCAGACGACGCAGGCCGACTTCGCCAAGCAGAGCGAGCTGCTGCTCAGGATTCGCGACAAGGTGAGCGAGACGCACTCGGCGATATTGCAAATCCGGCAGGTGCGCTCGCAGCTCGAAGAGTTGCAGAAGCGCGTGCAGGGGCAGCCGGCGGCGCAGCGCGTCGTCGAGGCCGCGAAGAGTTTGAATCAGAAGATGACCGCCGTCGAGGAGGCGCTCTACCAGACGAAGAACCAGAGCAACCAAGACCCGCTCAACTACCCGATCCGCCTCAACAATAAGCTGGCCGCGCTCGGCGGCGTGGTGGCGAGCGCCGACGCCGCGCCGACCGATCAGTCGTATCAGGTTTACGACGAACTCGTCGGCCAGATCGACGCGCAGTTGCGGCAGCTCGATCAGGTGTTGAAGACCGACCTGCCCGCCTTCAACCGCCTCGTGCGCGAGACGGACATCCCGGCCGTCGTCGTCCGCCCGCCGGCGCCGCCGGGCGCGACGCCGTAAAGTTAAGGCTGATGATTAACCCCGAAATCTTCAGTCCGAGTCGTGAAGTCGAAGACGCGCTCAACTCGGGCCGCGCCGTCGTCGCGCTGGAATCGACGGTCGTCGCGCACGGGCTGCCGCGCCCGCAGAACCTCGAAACGGCGCTGCGGCTCGAACGGATCGTGCGCGACGCGGGGGCCGTGCCGGCGACCGTCGCCGTCATCCGAGGGACGGTGCGCGTCGGCCTCGACCGCGCCGCGCTCGAACACGTCGCCAACCACCGGCCGATTCACAAACTGAGCACGCGCGATCTGCCCGTCGCCGTCGCCCGCCGGCTCGACGGCGCGACGACCGTCGCCACGACCGCCTTCCTCGCG
>DATCVD010000449.1:0-2397 GCA_036567125.1 Pyrinomonadaceae bacterium
CGCGTCCGTCGGGCCGCGCCGCGCGGCCGCGCAATGCACGCGAGGCGCTCAAGCCGTGACGGCCGATCTCGTCATCGTCAACGCCACCGTCCGCACGATGGACGCCGCGCGGCCCACGGCCTCGGCCGTGGCCGTCTTCGGCAACCGCATCGCGGCCGTCGGCACGAACGAAGAGATCCGCCGGCTCTCCGGCCCGCGCACGCGCACCATCGACGCGGCCGGCGCGCTCGTCCTCCCCGGCTTCAACGACTCGCACGTCCACTTCATCGACGGCGGCCGGCATCTGGCGAGCGTCCAACTGCGCGACGCCGCTAGCCCTGCTGAGTTCGCCGAGCGCATCCGCGCCTTCGCCGCGCGCACGCCGAAGGGCCGCTGGATCATGGGCGGCGACTGGGATCACGAGCGGTGGCCCGGCGCGCCGCTGCCGACCAAAGAGCTGATCGACCGCTTCACGCCCGACACGCCGGTCTTCGTCAACCGCCTCGACGGCCACATGGCGCTCGCCAACAGCGCCGCCCTGAAACTCGCGGGCGTCACGAAGGAGACGCCAGACCCGCCCGGCGGTCTGATCGTGCGCGACCCGAAGACGAATGAGCCGACCGGCGTGCTCAAAGACGCGGCCATGTCTTTCGTCTACGCGAAAGTGCCGGAGCCTTCCTTCGACGAGCGGCTCGAAGCCGCGCGCGCGGCGACCGCCCACGCCGCGAGCCTCGGCGTCACGAGCGTGCAGGACATGTCGGCCGGCGCGGACGTGGGCGTCTATCAAACGCTCGCGGCGCGCGGCGAACTCAAGACGAGAATCTACGCCGTCTCGCCGCTGCCGGCGTGGGAGCGGCTGGCCGCGACGGGCGTGCGCGCCGGCTTCGGCAGCGACCTGCTCCGCGTCGGCGGCCTCAAAGGCTTCGCCGACGGCAGCCTCGGCTCGACCACCGCGCTCTTCTACGCCCCTTACGAAGACGCGTCGAACACTTCGGGCCTTCCGAGCGACGAGATGATCCCGCCCGAGCGGATGCTGGGGCGCGTGCGCGGCGCGGACGCGGCGGGACTTCAGGTGATGATCCACGCCATCGGCGACCGCGCCAACGATCAAATCCTCTCCCTGTTCGAGCAGGTCGCGCGGGAGCACGGCGCGCGCGACCGCCGCTTCCGCGTCGAGCACGCGCAGCACATCCGCCCGGCCGACATCCCCCGCTTCGGCGCGCTCAAAGTCGTCGCCTCGATGCAGCCCTACCACTGCATCGACGACGGCCGCTGGGCCGAGAAGCGCATCGGCCGCCGCCGAGCCGAGACGACTTACGCCTTCCGCGCGCTCCTCGACTCCGGCGCAGTCCTCGCCTTCGGCACGGACTGGTACGTCGCGCCGCTCGACCCCGTGATGAGCATCTACGGCGCGGTCACGCGCCGCACGCTCGACGGCAAGCACCCCGGCGGGTGGGTTCCCGCGCAGAAGATCACGGTCGAAGAGGCCGTGCGCGCCTACACTTGGGGGTCGGCCTACGCCGAGTTCGCCGAGGACGTGAAGGGCACGATCACGCCCGGCAAGCTCGCCGACCTCGTCATCCTCGACCGCGACATCTTCCGCGTCGATCCCGCCGAGATCGAGAAGGCCAAAGTCCGCACGACGATCATGGACGGCCGCATCGTTTACGAGAAAGGCGGAGGTTAGAGGTTAGAGGTCAGAGGTCAGTGAAAGACTCGCTGCTATCACTGACCTCTGACCTCTAACCTCTCTGCCGGGAGGGCAGCGTGGAGTTTACGGTCGTCGAAGGTCTGCGGACGCTGAGGCTGGATGTCGTGCTGACGCTCGCGCTGGCGGCCGCCTTCCTGTTCGTCGGCGGGTGGCTGCAAGGGCGCGTCGGGCCGTTGCGTAAGGCGAGCATCCCGGCGGCGGCCGTCGGCGGGCTACTGTTCGCCGTGCTGGTGTGGGCGCTGCGCACGCGGGGCGGGCTGGGCGTCGCGCTCGACACGAGTTTGCGCGCGCCGTTGCAGATCGCCTTCTTCACGACCATCGGCTTCGGCGCGACGCTGTCGCTGCTGCGCGCGGGCGGGGCGCGGATGATCCTGTTCTTCGCGCTCGCGTCGCTGACGGCGGTCGTGCAGAACGCGGCCGGCGTCGGGCTGGCGAATTTGATCGGCGCGCCGCCCGCGCTCGGCATCATCTGCGGCTCGCTGACGCTGACGGGCGGGCCGGCGACCGGACTCGCTTTCACCGACCTGTTCAAGCAGAAGGGAATTGCGGGCGCGGACGCGCTCATCATCGCGTCGGCCACCTTCGGCATCTTCGTCGCAAGCATCGTCGGTAACCCCGTCGCCACCGCGCTCGTCCGCCGCTTCCGCCTCGCGCCGCGGAAAGACACGGGCGCGCGCGCCGAGGAGAGGCGGGACGCCGCGCGCGCG
>DATCVD010000450.1:0-7681 GCA_036567125.1 Pyrinomonadaceae bacterium
GGCCCCCGGCTCGCGGACTACGCGCCGACCTACGGCGCGCTGGCCGCGCTCGTCCTGCTCTTCGTCGCCAACTCGATCTTCACGAACAACTTTTTCGACCCGAACAACTTCCGCAACATCCTGCTGCAAGTCTCGCCGACCGTGCTCGTCGCCGTCGGCATGACCTTCGTCATCGCGACGGGCGGCATCGACCTCTCGGTCGGCGCGGTGATGGCGATTGCCTCGGCCGTCGCCGCCACCTCGCTGGACGGCGGCGTCGTCGTCGCCGTGCTGCTCGCGCTCGCCGTGACGAGCGCGGCCGGCGTCTTCAACGGCCTGCTCATCTCGGGCTTCCGCATCCAGCCGATCATCGTCACGCTGGCGCTGCTCATCTCGGGGCGCGGCGTGGCGCAGGTGATCAACGGCGGGCAGTTGATCCCGTTCAGCAGCCCGTCGTTCGAGTGGCTGGGGCGCGGCCAGATCGCGGGCCTCCCCGTGCAGGTGCTCCTGATGCTGCTCGCGGTCGCCGCCGCGATCTTCGTCATGCGGATGACGGTGTTCGGCCGCTACGTCGTCGCCGTGGGCGGGAACGAGTCTGCGGCGCGGCTCGCGGGCGTCAAGGTCGCGCGCACGAAGGTGACGGTCTACGCCTTGAGCGGCCTGCTCGCCGGCCTCGCCGGCCTCATCGAGACGGCGCGGCAGGGCGCGAGCGACGCGCCGAACATCGGCCTCAACATCGAACTCGACGCCATCGCCGCGACGGTCGTCGGCGGCACGCCTTTGACGGGCGGGCGCGCGACAATCGTCGGCACGCTCGTCGGCGCGCTCATCATGCAGATCATCACGACGAGCTTCAACATGAACGGCGTCTCCTACGCGTGGTCGCTCGTCATCAAGGCCGCCATCATCATCGTCGCCGTCTACGTCCAGCGGCCGAAGGTCGCGTGAGCCGGCAGGTGGGGCGGGGCCGCGAAGTTGACACCGTGACTAAACCGCGCGCGTGCGATTCGACCCGGCAGTTCTGTTTGCGCCTGTGCGCGACGTTACTCGTCTGCGCGGCGGCGGCGGCCCTAGCGTCGGCGCAGGACGCGCGCCGGCCGCTCTACACGAACCCGGTCATCGCGGGCGACTTCCCCGATCCGACCGTCGTGCGCGTCGGCCAAGACTACTGGGCCGCGACGACGACGGGCGCTTGGGCCCCGCACTTCCCCGTCCTGCACTCGCGCGATCTGGTCAACTGGCGGACGGTCGGTTACGTGTTCGACCAAAAACCGGCGTGGGCGAAGGGCGACTTCTGGGCCCCCGAAATCGCCGTGGATCGCGGCCGCTTCCTCGTCTATTACACGGCGCGGCGCGACGAGGGGCCGCGCAAGACGGGGACGCTCTGCGTCGCCGTCGCCACGGCGGCGCGCGCCGAGGGGCCGTACGCCGATCACGGCCCGCTGGTGTGCGAGATACGCGAGCGGCGCAACGTCGGCTCGATTGACGCCTTCTTCGTGCGCGACGAGCGGGACGTGCCCTACCTCGTCTGGAAGGCCGACGGCAACGACGCCGAGCCGGACGCGCCCACGTCGATCTTCGCGCAGCAACTGGACGAAGAAGGCACGAAGTTGATCGGGCGTCGCAAGGAGATTCTGCGGAACACCGAGGCGTGGGAGCGGCACGTCACCGAAGGCTCTTACATCCTGCGGCGCGGCGGGTGGTTCTACCACTTCTATTCCGGCAACGCCTGCTGCGGCCGCGGCTGCGACTACGCGCTCGGCGTCGCGCGCGCGCGCAAGCTGCTCGGCCCGTGGGAGAAGCACCCGCGCAACCCGATCCTCGACGACAACGCGGAGTGGCAGTGCCCCGGCCACGGCAGCGTCGTCTCGACGCCCGACGGGCGCGACTTCATGCTCTACCACTCGTACCGGCGGCGGCGCGACACCTTCAACGTCGGCCGCGAGTCGCTGCTCGACGAGATCACTTGGGGCGCGGACGGCTGGCCCGCGATCAACGCCGGCCGCGGCCCTTCGACGACGAACCTTTCGCCGCTCGGCGCGACGGAAGCGGACGACGAGGCGGAGGTCTTCGACGGCTTCGACGCGCCCGCGCTCGACCCCGAATGGCAGTGGCCGATGTTCGTCAAGCAGACGGCGCGCGTCGAGCCGGGCGGGCGGCTCCTGCTCACGCCCGTCTCGAACCCGAAGGGCGACGAGATCGCGGGCGCGGTGCTCGCCCGGAAGACTGTTTCGGGCGACTACACGGCGACCGCCCGCGTCTTCGCGCGCAGGATGAGTCCTTCGGCCAGCGCCGGCATCGCGGCCTACAGTTGGCGCGACGCGGCGGTTGGCGTCGTGCTCGGCGGCGGCCGCGTCGCGGTCTGGCGGCGCGAGGGCAAAGAGCAGAAGACTATTGCGAGCGCGCCCGCGCCCGCCTCCGAGTTCGTGCAGCTGCGGATGACGGCCGAAGGCGGCGAGAGCTATCGCTTCTCGTTCAGCGCCGACGGGCGTGAGTGGACGGAAGTCGGCGGCGAGGTCAACGGCAGCCACGTCGAGGGCGCGCGCGTCGCGCTCACGGCGGGCGGCCGCGCGCCCGGCTCTTCCGCCGTGTTCGACTGGGTGCAGATCACGCCGCGCCGCGCCGCGCGAAAATGACGCGGGGCGGCGCGAGTTGTGAACTCCGAGCAGCAGTGCTCGTCCTCGAACTGTTTCTATGCGTGCAGTCCTCTAAACTTTGATCGCGCGGAGGTGATTCATGGGCGAGGCCGGTGCGGCGACGGTTGACGGCGGCGGGTCGGTGCGCGGGCGCGTGTGGCGCGCGCGCGCGGCGTCGCTCGTCCAGCGGCAGGGCGCGCTCGTGGCGCTCGCCGTGCTCTTCGTCTTCGCGGCGTTCCGCTACGCGAACTTTCTGACGCAGGAGAACCTGCTGAACGTGCTGCGGCAGAACAGCATGGTCGGGCTCGTCGCGCTCGGCATGACGTTCGTCATCCTGACGGGCGGCATCGACCTCTCGGTCGGCTCGCTGCTCGCCGTGGCCGGGGTCGTCGCCGCGTCGCTCTCGGGGCGCGGGCTGCTCCCGGCGCTCCTCGCGGGCGTCGCCGTCGCCGCCGCGCTCGGACTCGTCAACGGGCTGGTGATCGCGAAGGCGCGCATCCAGCCGTTCATCGTCACGCTGGCGATGATGATCGCGGCGCGCGGCTTCGCGCTCGCCTACACGAAGGAGGAGTCGGTGCGCGTCGAGCGCACGAGCGCGGGGTTCGCGGAACTCGGGCGGGGCCGCGTGGAACTCGGCTTCGTCGATCTGCCGTACCCCGTCATCGTCCTCCTCGCCGCCTTCGCGCTCGGCTGGCTGGTGCTGACGCGGACGCGCTTCGGCCGCCACGTCTACGCGCTCGGCGACAACGAGGAGGCGGCGCGGCTGATGGGCCTCAACGTCGGGCGCGTGACGGTCGGGGTCTACGCGCTGAGCGGCGCGCTGGCCGGCCTCGCCGGCGTGATGCTCACCTCGCGGCTCGGCGCGGGGCAGCCCGTCGCGGGGATCGGCTGGGAACTCGACGCCATCGCGGCGGTGGTCGTCGGCGGGACGCTCTTGACGGGCGGGCAGGGCGGCGTCGGCTCCACGCTCGTCGGCGTCATCCTGCTCGGCCTCATCTTCAACATCTTCAACCTCGAAGGCCAGATCAGCCCGTGGTGGCAGCTGGTCTTCCGCGGCGTCATCCTGCTCGCCGTCGTCGTCGTGCAGAACAGGCTGAGCAAGGGGAAACGGTGAACGGGAGACGTGAATCGTAGATCGTAAATCGTGAACCGGAAGAACTGGTTTTGATCTGTTGACGATTGACGATTTACGATTGACGATTCACGGCCTTTGGTTATGTCTACAGGACGTTACAGCGAGGCGCAGCTCGACGGGTTCGTCGAAGAGGTTTTGCGGGACGGCTTCTGCGTGCTGCGGGGGCACTTCGACCGCGCGAAGGTGGCGGTGTGGCGCGAGGCGTTCGCGCCGCTGCTCGCGCGGCACGTCGAGCGCGAGGGCCGGTTGCAGAACCGCGGGCCGGGGCGCTACTACGTGACGCTGCCGTTCCGCGCGCCGTTCGCCGACCCGGCCTTTTATGAGGACGAAGACGTGCTCGGCGTCGTCTTCGGTCTCGTCGGCCGCGACGCCGTGATGTGCCAACTCGCGACCGACACGCCGCTGCTCGGTTCCGACTACCAAGACGTGCACCGCGACGCGCCGCCGCTGTTCCCGGAAACGGGCCGCGAGACGCCGCCCTTCCAACTCGCGGTCAACTTCCCGCTCGTGGAAGTGACGGAGGAGAACGGCCCGTTCGAGGTGGCGCGCGCCACGCACATGCTCTCGAAGGAGGAAGGGCTGCGCCGGATCGAGGCGGGCGAGAGCCGGCTTGAGCCGATCACTTTGCGCGCGGGCGACGTGATGATCCGCGACGTGCGCGGGCTGCACCGCGGCACGCCGAACCGCACCGCGGAGCCGCGCCCGATGGTCGTCATCGGCTACAGCCGCCGCTGGCTGCACCGGCCCGAAGTCTCCGTCCGCGTCCCGCGCGACGCGCACAATCAGCTCTCGGAGCGCGCGCGCTTCCTGCTGCGCTTCAACCCGGTGGTCGATTCGCTCGACGACGAAGGCACGGAGATTTACCAGTCGTTCGCGTACTGAGAAAGCTGTTAGCCGTTAGCTCTTAGCTGTTAGCCGGAAAGTGATCAGCTTTCAGCTTTGGTTACGTCTTCTGTTTTTGGTTTTGCTAACGGCTAACAGCTTCTTCACGATTCACGGCTTTAGATGAGGCGGCGTTTATGAAAGCAGTGGCGGTTTTTCCGAAGGGGCGTGAGGTGCGCGTCATCGACCACCCGGAGCCGGGCGCGTGCGGGCCGCGCGAGGTGAAGCTGCGGATGCTCGAAGTCGGCGTCTGCGGCACGGACAAGGAGATTTGCAACTTCGAGTACGGCGAGCCGCCCGATGGGGCGGACTACTTGGTCGTCGGCCACGAGTCGCTGGGCGAGGTGGTCGAGGCGGGCGCGGAGGTCGGGCGCGTGCGCGTGGGCGATCTCGTCGTGCCGAGCGTGCGGCGTCCGTGCGACGACCCGTCCTGCGCCGCGTGCCGCGCGGGCCGGCAGGACTTCTGCTACACGGGCCGCTTCACCGAGCGCGGCATCGGCAAGGCCCACGGGTTCCTGACGGAGCTAGTCGTCGACGACGAGCGCTACATGAACGTCGTGCCGGCGAGCTTGCGCGACGTGGGCGTGCTGGTCGAGCCGCTGACGATTGCCGAGAAGGCGCTCGCGCAGGTCTGGGACATACAGGAGCGGCTGCCGTGGCCGACGCCCTCGCGCGGGGCGGGGGAGTCTACGGGACTGCGCGCGGTCGTGCTCGGCGCGGGGCCGGTCGGGCTGCTCGGCGCGATGCTGCTCGTGCAGGAGGGCTTCGAGACTTACGTCTACTCGCGCTCGCCGCGGCCGAACTACAAGGCCGAGCTGGCCGAATCGTTCGGCGCGCGCTACGTGGCCTCGGAGGAGACGACCGTCGAGCGGCTGGCCGAGATCGTCGGCCGGCTCGATCTCGTCTACGAGGCGGTCGGCGCGTCGCGCGTCTCGTTCGACCTGTTGAGCGCGCTCGGCACGAACGGCGTCTTCGTCTTCACGGGCGTGCCGGGCCGCAAAGCGCCCGTCGAGGTCGACACCGACCTGCTGATGCGAAACCTCGTGCTCAAGAATCAGGCCGTCTTCGGCACGGTCAACGCGGGCCGCGACGCCTTCGAGCGGGCGGTCGCGGACTTGGGGCGTTTCGTCGCACGCTGGCCCGACCAAGTGCGCGCCATGATCACGAGCCGCCGCCCCGTGGAAGACTACAAGGAACTCGCGACCGGCAAGTCCGAAGGGATCAAGAACGTGATCGCAGTCGGCGGGTCGTGAGATAAGCGACGAACGCGGGGCGATGAAGTAATAGCAGAATCCAGAATCCGGAAGCCGGATTGAAGACGGGGTTGTCCGTCCTCAATCCGGCTTCCGGATTCTGACTCCTGTATTCCTGCCCTCAGTTCGTCGTTCCGCGTTGCGCGTTCCGCGTTGCTTCATCTGCCGCGTCAGCTTCTTCACGTCCGGGCCGTCGGGCGACCACGAGACCTCCTGATAGAAGACGGCGTTCGGCGGCGGATGCGGGTCGGGCTTCCCGCGCTTCAGTTGAGCAGGCGGTCGAGCAGGTCGCGCAGCCAGTCGAAGTCGATGGGCTTGGTGACGTAGGCGTTGCAGCCGGCGTCGAGCGCCTTGGCGCGGTACTCCGACTCGTGGTGCGCGGTGACGGCGACGATCAGGGAGTCGCGCGTCTCGGGGCGCTCGCGCAGCGCGCGCGTCGCGTTGATGCCGTCGATGACGGGCAGGCCGATGTCCATCAGGATGATCGGCGGGCGCTCGCGCACGGCCGCGTCGATGGCCTCCTCGCCGTTCGTCGCCTCGATGATGCGGAAGCCGCGCTGCTCAAGCTCTATCCGCATCAGGTAGCGCGTGTCCTCGTAGTCCTCGACCACCAGCACGGTCAGCGGCGCGCTGTCCTGACTGCCCGTGTTGGCGTGCGTCGTCGTGTCCTGATTCACCGATCCCCCGATACTGCTTCCCATGCGCCGCCGCGGCGGTCTGTTAAAGCGCCGATAGTGTCTGCCATTTAACGCCCGCGGTCAACTGTCTAACTGACGTAAAGCCGCGGCCGCACGCGACACTTCGGCCCTCACGAAGCGCAACGAGTCGCGCCGGTTCGCGGACGCGTCCGACGCGCCACCGCGCGGCCTTCCTCCGCAGAAATTCCCCCCGCCGAAGCTCGTCGCGCGCCACGATTATACGGAGTCGCAGGCTCGCAATCCGTCCGCTTGCGTCCGCAGCGGCGGGGCAATCGTTCGCAAGTCGCGCGGGCCTGAAACGCACGCGCCTCGGACGTGCCAAACGCCTCAGAAGGCACAACTTAAGCTCACAACGGCCGGACTCTTCGATCACTTTTCGGCGGAAGTACGAAAATTTTCGTTGACAGTACGAATCGCTTCGTAGTAGGGTCTTGCGCGTCCGGGTCGTGAAGCCCGGACGGGAGGCGAGACTGATGGCGAAGCAGGACGTGCCGCGGCCGACCGACGCGGAGTTGGAGATTCTGAACGTGCTCTGGCAACGCGGGGCGGCGACGGTGCGCGAGGTGCACGACGAGCTGAGCGCGCGCAAGGCCACGCTCTACACGACCGTCCTGAAGACTTTGCAGATCATGACGGAGAAGGGCTTGGTCGAGCGCGACGAGTCGCAGCGCGCGCACCTCTACCGCGCGCGGCTCGCGCAGGACGAGACGCAGCGCCAACTGCTCAACGACCTGCTCGCGCGCGCCTTCGACGGCTCGGCCTCGAAGCTCGTCATGCAGGCGCTCTCAAGCAGGGAGGCTTCGGCCGAAGAACTCACGGAGATTCGCGCGCTGCTCGACCGGTTCGAGCGCGGCCGCGCCGCCGGAAACAAGGAGGGCGAAGACTGATGACGAACGCGCTCGTCGAAGCAATCGTCTCGCACCCGCTCGCGCAAGCGACGGGCTGGGCGCTCGCGCACTCGGTCTGGCAGGGCGCGCTCGTCGCGCTCGCGTTCGCCGCCGCGAACCGGCTGCTCAGGGAGTCGAGCGCGCAGGCGCGATACGTCGCGGGCTGCGCCGCGCTCGCGCTCCTCGTCGCGCTGCCGCTGACGACCGTCCT
>DATCVD010000451.1:0-2785 GCA_036567125.1 Pyrinomonadaceae bacterium
GCTGTCCGATCGCGCGGCGTCGGGCGGCGCGGTTACGCTTTCGGGCGCATCAGGCGCGGCCGCGCCGTCGTCGTCCGTCGCGGCGGCTGTCGTCTCTTCGACTTTTTCCATCTTCGTTAAAACTTCAGCGAGCGCCGCCGCGCGCGCCGGCCAGTCCGAGGCGGCCCTTGACTTCGTCGAGCGTGGGGCGGGCGATGGCCTGCGCGCGCTCGCGCCCCGCGTCGAGGATGCGGTCAAGCTCCTCGTCGGAGTAGCCGCGCGCGCGCTCCTGCAAGGGGCGCAAGAATTCAATCGTCACGTCGGCCAAGTCTGACTTCAACTGCGCGTAGCCCTTGCCCTCGAAGTGTGACTCGACCTCGCGCGCGCCCTTGCCGGTGAGCACCTGATAGATCGTCAGCAGGTTGTTGATCGCGGGCCGGCCCTCGTCGAAGCGAATCTCCGTGCCGGAGTCGGTGACGGCGCGCTTGAACTTGCGGCGCACGGCGTCGGCGTCGTCGAGCAGGAAGATGCTGCCCGCGGCGTTCTCGTCGGACTTCGACATCTTCTTCAGCGGGTCGGCGAGCGACTGAACCTTCGCGCCGACCTTCGGGATGAACGGGTCGGGCACGCGGAAGGTCTCGCCGTGGTCGCGGTTGAAGCGCTCGGCCAAGTCGCGCGTGAGTTCCAAGTGCTGCTTCTGATCCTGCCCGACGGGCACGAGGTCTGTCTGGTAGAGCAGGATGTCGGCGGCCATCAGCGTCGGGTAGTTGAGCAGGCCCGCGCCGACGCCCTCGCGCTGTTTGGCGGCCTTGTCCTTGAACTGCGTCATCCGCTCCAGCTCGGAGATGCGAACCAGACAGGTGAGCAGCCACGCGAGTTCGGCGTGCTCGGGCACGTCCGACTGGACGAAGATGAGCGAGACTTCGGGGTCGATGCCGGCGGCGAGGTAGACGCGGGCGAGATCACGCGTCTTCTGCGCCAGCGCCTTCGGGTCTTGCGGCAGGGTGACGGCGTGCAGGTTGACGATGCAGAAGATGCTCTCGTACTCGTGCTGTAGCTCGACCCAGTTGCGCAGCGCGCCGATGTAGTTGCCGATGTGGAAGTTGCCGGTCGGCTGCGCGCCGCTGAAGATGCGTTTCATTCTGGAATCACGAAGCTCCGATGAGGAGGATGTCCCACGCCAGCGGGATGACGAAGCCGAAGACGGCGCCGAAGACGCCGGTGAACAGCCCGACGAGCAGCAGAATCCAGCCGAACTGATCGAGCGTGTCGAGCGCCGGGCCGAAGGATTCGGGCAGGATGCTCGCCAGAATCTTGCTGCCGTCGAGCGGCGGGATGGGGAACAGGTTGAAGACCGCCAGCCCGACGTTCATCACGAAGAAGATGCGCAGGAGCGCCGCGACGGCCGTCATCGTCGAATCTTCGGGGCTGGCCGGCAGTTGACCCGCCGCGAGCAGCACGCGGATGACGATGCCGACGACGACGGCGATTGCCAAGTTGCCAAGGATGCCCGCAATCGAGACCCAGAAGTTGGCGACCCGCTTGTCGCGCCACGCGAGCGGGTTAACCGGCGTCGGCCGCGCCCAGCCGAGCATCGGCGCGCCGGTGAAGAAGCCGATGGCCGGGAACAGGAGCGTGCCGATGGGATCGACGTGCGTGACCGGGCTTAAGGAGACGCGGCCCTGATGGTAAGCCAAGTCGTCGCCGAAGCGGTTCGACATCCAAGCGTGCATCATCTCGTGGACGGAGAGCGAGAAGATGAGCGCCACCATGTAGAGGATGAACCTGCCGATTACGTCCGCTTCCATCGTCTGAATCCCGTGCGCGGTAGGCCCCGACCGGCGAGCACGCGCCACACTAGCACGCAGAAAGAGCTGTTAGCAATTAGCTGTTAGCCGTTAGCCGAACTAAAACACTGGCCCCCCTGAACTCGAAACCTACTCTCGCTTCTTCCGGCTAACAGCTAAGAGCCAACAGCTAAGAGCTACGGCAGCAGCGCCCCGCGGATGCCGAGCGACAGGCTGTAGATCGCCTCGTTGGTGGCGACGGCCATGTCGCCCGCGGGGCCGAAGGCGAGGCCGATGACGTTCATGCCGGCGACGAACAGCTCGGCCCGCGCGCCGTCGCCCGTGATGCGCACTACGCCGCGCCGCGCCCGGTAGGAGGCGGCGACGTACAGGTTCCCTTCCGCGTCGAAGGCGAGGCCGCCGGGCCGGCCCAAGCCGCGGAAGAAGACTTCCGCCCTGCCGCCCTCGTCGATGCGGTGGACGGCGTCGAAGCTGGAGACGGTCGTGCCCGTCACGTAGAGCGCGCCGTCGGGGCCGAAGGCGAGGTGGTAGGCCGCGACCGAGGGTTCGAGCTGCGCCCACTCGCGCGCCTCGCCGATCGGGTTGACGCGGTAGATCGTGCCCGTGCGGTCGCCGACGTACAACTGCCCCCGCCGGTCGAAGGCGAGGCCGGTGGCGATGCCGAGGTTGCGCGCGAAGGGCGCGGGCTCGTTGAAGCCGGAGAGGCGATAGACCGTGCCGTCGTTGCGGCTCGTCACGTGGAGCCGGCCCGAGCCGTCAAAGGCGATCCCGGTCGGGTTCGTGATCTCGCCGGTCACGTCTTCGAGCCGGCCGCCCGGGAGCAGGCGGAACAGCGAGACCGGCTCGGACTGGCCGCGCGAGCCGGAGCGGGTGACGTAGAGCGCGCCGTCTTCCGGGTCGAACGCGGGGTTGGCGACGAAGTGCAAATCCTCCGCCAGCAGCCGCCCGACCTTGAGGCGCGCCGGATGGCCGTGCGGCTCGCCGCGGGCTTCGAGCCG
>DATCVD010000452.1:0-2369 GCA_036567125.1 Pyrinomonadaceae bacterium
CGCGCCCGCTTCGGCGTCGTCCGGCGCGGCGCTGTGAGCCTGTCCGGGCGCGTGGCCCGTCAGGTCGCGCGCGATGATCGCGCCGACGGTTTCGAGCAGCGGGCGCAGCGTCTTGGGATCGGTGGCCGAGACGGCGACGCAGCGGCGCACGCCGGTCTGACAGGTTTGGCGCAGGATCGAGTCGAGCGTGTCGGGTTCGACCAAGTCGGCCTTGTTGAAGACGACGACGCGCGGGATCGCGGCGAATTCGAGGTCGGCCAGAATTTTTTCGACCGATTCGAGCTGCTGCTCCCAGCGCGGGTTCGAGGCGTCGAGCAGGTGGACGAGCAAGGTGCTGTCGCTGATCTCTTCGAGCGTGGCGCGGAAGGCCGCGATCAAGTCGGGCGGGAGGTCGCGGATGAAGCCGACGGTGTCGTTCAGGATCACTTCCTGCTCGTAAGGCAGGCGCAGGCGGCGCGACGTGGGGTCGAGCGTGGCGAACATGCGCCGCTCGGCCAGCACGGCGCTCGCCGTCAGCGTGTTCAGCAGGGTCGACTTGCCCGCGTTCGTGTAGCCGACGATGGAGATGATCGGGAGTGCGCGCCGCGTGCGCTCCTTGCGGCGCAGTTGCCGCCGCTGCTGGAGCGTCCCGATCTCGCGCTCAAGGCGGTTGATGCGGTCGCGGACGCGCCGCCGGTCGGTTTCGAGTTTCGTCTCGCCGGGGCCGCGGCCGCCGATGCCGCCCGCGAGGCGCGAGAAGGCCGAGTCCTGCCCGGCGATGAGGCGCGGCAGCATGTACTTCAGCTGCGCCAGCTCGACCTGAATCTTGCCCTCGCTCGTCTCGGCGCGCTGCGCGAAGATGTCGAGGATGAGCTGCGCGCGGTCGATGACTTTGAGGTCGGTCGCCTCCGTGATCGAGCGCACCTGCGCGGGCGACAGCTCGCGGTCGAAGACGATCAGATCGACGCCGAGGCGGAGCGCGCGGACGATCAACTCGTCGAGCTTGCCGCGGCCGAGCACGGTGCGCGGGTCTATCGACTGCCGGCGCTGGATGATCTGATCGAGGACGACGATGTTGGCGGAGGCGGCCAACTCGCGCAGCTCGGCCATCGACTCCTCGGCCTCCGCGACCGAGCCGGTCGTCACGCCGACGAGGATCGCGCGGTCGCGCACCTCGCTCTTCCGGCCGGCGCGGCGGTTGCGCGCCATCTCCTCTTCGAGCGAGTTGATGAGCGAGAGGAAGTCGACGTCGAGGTGCGCGGGGATCTGCGGGTCGAGCAGGACGAACGACTGCCGCGCGTCGGCCGTCTCGTCTTCTTCGATGTGCGCGGCGTCGGTCGGGAGCAGGTGGGCCGAGCGGACGACGCCCGGCAGGCCCGTGCGCGGCTCGACCTCGATGGCGGCCATCAGGTCGAGCCGCAGCAGCGCGAGGTCGTTCAGGTCGTCCTGCGTGAGTTCCTCGCCGCGCAGGTGCGTGTGGACGCAGCGCAGGCCGCGGAAGCGGTCGGCGGCGACGCGCTGGCGGCGGAAGTTGGGCAGCTCGATCCCCTTGGCGTTGCCGACCGTGACGTGGTTGACGTAGCCCTTGCGGTCGATGAGGACGCCGATCTGGCGGCCCGTCTCGTGGGAGAGTTCGGTGAGCTGGCGCGCGAACTCCGGCGTCACGATCTGCTGCGGCGCGATGCGGCGCGAGTAGAGCTTCTCCAAGCGGCGGAGTTGATTCTGCTTGAGACCCTGCGTGTTGCCGTGGACGGTGCTGATGGCCTGAACCTCCTTGCCTCACCCCGCGCGCCGCCGACCGCCTGCCGCCGGCGGGGCGCACGATAGTTTGATGCCGCGCGGTGTCGTTAGGTGTCTCCGGCTAGAGTGAGAGCGTGGCGGGCGGTGGAGAACGGACGCCGTGTGAAACTTTCCGATGTGACGTTGCGAAATCACTTCGCCGTGTCGCTCGCGGGCGCGCGCCGTCGTCGCCGGGTGTCGCGCGCTGATCCCCTCGCGATGAAACTCCGAATCGGTTGACTGGCGCGGATTATAGCACAGCCCCCGGTTAGGAGTTAGGGGCAGGGATTTAGGATTTAGATTTGAGGATTTCGGATCGGAGATTCCGACCCCCGACACCTAAATCCCAGCTCCCAACTCCTAAGTTGTCACCGGGCGGGGCTTGGTCTAATCTCTAGCCAGTAATTTTCAGCCGCAAGACGAACCGACGTTGGGCGAGGGGAGAGGATGAGCACATCTGGGCAGCGGACGCGCGTCAGCCCGTCGGCGGCGATACCCGGCGGCGAGGTCGTGGTCGAGTCCGAAAACTTCGACACCTCGCGGCTCGGCGCGTACCGCGCGACTTTCGACGGCGAGCCGGCGCGCCTCGTCGGCGCGTCGCCCCGCCGCGT